>JAFKFE010000236.1:7365-8996 GCA_017308345.1 Alphaproteobacteria bacterium
AAATTCGGGAAACGCGGCGAGGATTATTCAGCCGGCCTTCGCGTCTATGACAGTTCGGACCGCGCCAACCCGCGTTCGATCGGTTTCATGGAAGTCGAGGGGCTGGGCCTGCACCGTGTATGGTGGGTTGGGGACCGCTGGGCCTACGCATCGGCCTTTCTCGACGGTTACACGGACCACGTCTTCATCGTGATCGACATGCAGGATCCCACCAAGCCGGTCGAGGTCGGCCGCTGGTGGTTGCCCGGCATGTGGGCGGCTGGCGGCGAAACCGCGAACTTCCACGGTCGCGTCGCGCTGCATCACGCCGTCATAGCAGACGACGTCGCATACGGCTCGTGGCGGGACGGCGGGCTGACCCTGCTCGACGTCAGGGACAAGACGAGCCCCAAGATGATCTCGCACCGCAATTGGTGCCCGCCCTTCGCCGGCGGCACGCACAGTGCCTTGCCGCTGCACGACCGCAACCTCGTCATCGTCGCGGACGAGGCGGTGCGCAACATTGACGTCGAGCCGCTCAAATACACCTGGGTCGTCGATATTCGTGCGCCGGAAAACCCGGTCACCATCGCCACGATGCCGACACCGACCGATCAGGACTATTTCAGGAAGCCCGGCCATTTCGGCCCACACAATCTCTGGGAAAACCGGCCCGAAGGCTATCAGAGCTCACGCTACGTCTTTGCGACCTACCAGAACGCAGGCCTGCGCATCTTCGACATCCAAAATCCGTTCCGGCCCGAGGACCATGGCTGGTTTGTGCCGCCGCCGCCGCGACAGCTGGTCGATTTCCGGCCGGACATCGTGCTGCAGTTGCATACCGCCGATGTCTATGTCGAGAAGAATGGCCTTGCATACATGACGGATTTCAACGCCGGCCTGTCCATTGTCGAAATAGACGGCATCTGAGGAATTAGGCCATGTACGATAAGTCGGACCCCCGTTCGAGCCTGGCACCCGCCGCCGCGGCCAAGGCGCCGGTGACGGCCTATGCGCCCGCGGACTATCTGCGGTTCTATGAAGGCCCCCCGCAACGGAGCGATGCGCATTCCCGCACCTGGCTCGGCCGCGGACAGAATGCGGTGATCGCCTATTCCGAGGCCGAAGCCGGCGCTGTCTTCGATCGCCATGGCCAGGTAGACGAATGGGCCCTGTTGCTGCCGGACGCCGACGTGAAGGTCGAACTCGTCACCGCGAACGCAACGCACGCCATCAGCGGATTCACACTCACCTTCGTCCCGCCTGGCGACTGTGCGCTGCGCGTCCTGGAAGGCGGCCGGATCGTGCGCCTGTTCACCACGCGGTCCGCCAATCTGGTTTCGGAATGTTCGAACGCTGCCGCATTCGCCGATCCGCGTCCCAACATTCCGCCGTTCGAGCCCTGGCCGGCGCCCGCGCAGGGGCTGAAGGTCCGCACCTACAGCCTCGACGTTCCGGATGAGCCCGGACGGTTTGGCCGGATCTGGCGCTGCACGACCTTCATGCTCAACTATCTGCCGGTTAACGATGGGCCGCGCGACATCACGAAGCTGTCGCCGCACCATCATGACGATTTCGAGCAGTATTCGCTCGCCCTGCAAGGGGCGTTCATCGAGCACGAGCGGGTGCTGGACCGGCTGAAGGCGTCGGGC
>JAFKFE010000237.1 GCA_017308345.1 Alphaproteobacteria bacterium
GAAAAACCTCTCCGACCCTGGGCGGGCGGAGAGGCTGCGTTTGGGCTATCGCGACATCAGGCGACGAGGTCCGGCACCGGCCCGACATAGCGGGATTGCGGCCTGATCAGCCGTCCGGTCGCCTGCTGCTCGCGCGCATGCGCGATCCAGCCGGCGACGCGCCCGGCGGCAAAGACGTTGGAGAATGCCTCCTTCGGGAAGCCGACGGCTTCCAGGAGAAGCGCAGTGTAGAACTCGACATTGGTCTGGATCGAACGCTGCGGCTTGGCGATCCTGAGCACGTCGAGCGCTGCCTGCTCCACCGTCTCGGCGAAGGCCAGCCGGCTGCCCATTTCCTTGCCCCCCGCCTCGTTGCGCGAACCGAGCTGCCGCACGACTGCCTTCAACGCATCCGCGCGCGGATCGCGCACACGATAGATGCGATGGCCGAAGCCCATGATGCGCTCGCCATGCGCGATCGCGTCCCTGAGCCAGGCGGTGGCGTCGCCGCTGGCCTCGATGGCGTCCAGCATCTCGATCACCGGCCCCGGCGCGCCGCCGTGCAGCGGGCCTTTGAGCGCGCCGAGCCCGGCCAGGATCGCGGAGGTTAGCCCGGCCTGTGTGGAGGCCACCACGCGGGTCGCGAAGGTCGAGGCATTGAGCCCATGGTCGCAAACCGTCACCAGATAGCTGCCCAGTGCCCTGGCAAGCGCCGGCGTGGCGGCACCGGCGAGCATGCGCAGCATATCGCCGGCATGATCGGCGTTTTCGTCGGGAGCGACCGGCGTCTCGCCTCGGCCAAGGCGCAGCAGCGCCGGGGTCAGCACCGCCGGCGCGGCAAGCAGCCTCAGCGCATCGGCAAGCCCGTCACCGTCCGGCAGCATGGCCATGCCCGCCCGCATGCCGCTGTAGATATCGAGCGGCGCAAGTTGCGTAAGCACCGGTTGCAGGCGATCGAACACCTCGACGCGCGCCTTGCCGACTGCCTTTTCCAGTTCGGCATCGCCTGGAAGGTCGTCGAAGAAGCCGTCGAACAGCAACCGGACAACCTGCGCATAGCGCCAGCGGCCGGCAAGCTCCGTCAGCGAATGGCCCCGAATGGTGAGATGCCCGCCCGCGCCATCGACATCGGAAAGCACCGTGTCGGCCGCCACAACATCATCGAGCCCATTCGTCATGATCGTCTCCTTGACCTTTTGCGCATTGCAATTAATGCTGCGCAATCAATGCATCAATCTTGATCAAGATAATCAATGTAAGGCGGCAAATGTCGGAATGGCTGACGCGGGAGCAAGCGCTGGAGCGGCTGAACGTCCGGCCGCAGACGCTCTATGCCTATGTCAGCCGCGGCCGCATCGGCATGAAGCCGGACGACGCCGACCCGCGCCGCAGCCAGTACCGCGCCGACGATATCGCCGCGCTCGCCACCCGACGCGCTCGCGGCCGAAGCCCGCAGGCAATCGCCGAAAGCGCCATCGCCTGGGGAGAGCCGGCGATCGCCACGTCGATCTCGACGGTGCTGCATGGCCGCCTGGTCTATCGCGGCAAGGATGCGGTGGCACTTTCAACGTCGGCGACGCTCGAGGAAACGGCCGCTCTGTTGTGGGCATCGGATTCCCCGGTGTCATTCGCTTCGCTGACGCCTTCGGCCGCCCGGCAGAGCGGCACGCCAACGGCCTTTGCCAGGCTCTCGGCGCTTGCGGCCGAAGGCTGGCCCTCGCTCGGCCGCAGGCCGGCCATGCTGCAGCAGGACGGCGCCGCCGCCACCAGCGCGCTGGCCACCGCGCTCGGCGCGACGCCTGGCTCCGAACCCGTGCATGCTAGGCTGGCGCGGGGCTGGTCGGTCGAGGACGAAGGCGCCGGTCTCATCCGCAAGGCGCTGGTGCTGCTGGCCGATCACGAGCTCAACGCGTCGACCTTCGCCGCCGGCGTCGCGGCCTCCACCGGCGCCCCGGTCGCCGCCTGCCTGCTGGCCGGGCTGGCGACGCTCACCGGCCCGCGTCACGGAGGCGCGGGCGCCGCGGCGATCGCGCTGGTCGAGGATGCGGAACGGCTGGGCGCGGACGAGGCGATCGCCCGCTGGCTGGCGCATGACCGGCCGCTGCCCGGCTTCGGCCACCCGCTCTACCCGGAAGGCGACCCCCGCGCCGAGGGCCTGTTCTCCGGCCTCGAGATCGATGACGGCCTATCGCGCCTGCGCGACGCGGTGCTTGCCGCGACCGGCCTGCATCCGAACATCGATTTCGCGCTCGCCGCGATGACACGCGGCCTGCGCCTGCCCACAGATGCGCCGTTCCGCCTGTTCGCGCTTGGCCGCAGCGTCGGCTGGACGGCGCATGCCATCGAGCAGGTGACCAGCAACAGGCTGATCAGGCCCCGCGCCCGTTATGATGGGCCGGTGGGATGAAGGGGATTGAGGCAACGCCAGCGCCTCGCCGTCTGGGCGGAGCGCGGCGGGTTGTGTTGAGATTCAGGTCAGGCTGAGTCGAAAATAGCGGCTTTCGAGAACCGGAGCGGAGCGTACTTAAAGTACGTGAGCACCGGAAGCGCAGAAAGCCGCTATTTGCAGACCGGCCTCACCTGAATATCAACGCAACCTAAGACATCGTGTCGAGCTTGCGCTGCATGGCCGCGATCTGCGCCTTCAATTCCTGCAGATCGTCGGACTTCTCTTCCTTCTTCGGCGGTTCGGCCGGGGCCGCGGCAGTGCCGCCGGCGGGCGGGAACGGCGTGAACATGCGCATGGCGTTCTGGAACATCTCGACATTGCGGCGCGTCTGTTCCTCGAGCGCCTTCATCGGCGTCTTCATCATGTCCATCGGCGTCTTGCCGAAGGCGCCCTTCATCTGCTCGCGAAACCGCTCCTGCTCCTTGGAGAAGGCGATCATCGACTGTTCGAGGAAGCTCGGCACGATCATCTGCATCTGATCGCCATAGAAGGAGATGAGCTGTCGCAGGAACGGGATCGGCAGCATGTTCTGCCCGTCCTTGTTCTCCAGCTCGAAGATGATCTGCGTCAGCACCGGATGGGTGATGTCGTCGCCGGTCTTTGCGTCCTGGACCGTGAACTCTTCGCCCTTCTTGACCATCTCGGCCAAGTCCTCGAGCGTCACATAGGTGCTCGTGCCGGTATTGTAGAGCCGGCGATTTGCATATTTCTTGATGACGATCGGGTCGTCTTTTGCGGCCATCCGTATCCTCCCCAGGACACCGGCACTTCCAAGAGTAAGCGGCCGGTAACGATTGCGCCCTTCGTTGAGGATACGCGCAAAAGCGTCACAATTCCAAGTGGTTTGTGCACTGCGGCATCAATTAATGCTGCATAGCCATTGCAAAATCCGCCGCGCGGTCAACGTCACGTTACCGCGACCGGCGCGCGCCCCGCTTGCCGCGCATGGCGGTCATGCCCATTTCCGGTTTGACTCAGATCATTGAACGGGCAAGAAAAGTCTTCAAACGATAGCCTAAAATACGACACCTCGAAGTCTGGAGAAGAAAATGGCCGCTTCCAATTCAATCGTCGTTGCCAGCGCCGCCCGTACCGCGGTCGGCTCCTTCAACGGCAGTTTCGCCGCCACGCCGGCGCATGAGCTCGGCGCCGTCGTCATCAGGGAATTGCTCGCGCGTGCGGCCGTCGAGGCCGCGGCAGTCGACGAGGTCATCCTCGGCCAGGTGCTGACCGCCGCTCAAGGGCAGAACCCGGCCCGCCAGGCCTCGATCAATGCAGGCCTGCCGAAGGAGACCACCGCCTGGGGCCTCAACCAGGTCTGCGGCTCGGGGCTGCGCGCCATCGCGCTCGGCATGCAGCAGATCTCCACCGGCGACGCCAAGGTGATCATCGCCGGCGGCCAGGAATCGATGTCGCTGTCCCCGCATGCCGAGCACCTGCGGGCCGGCGTCAAGATGGGCGACTACAAGATGATCGACACCATGATCAAGGACGGCCTGTGGGATGCCTTCAACGGCTACCATATGGGCAACACCGCCGAGAACGTCGCCCGCCAGTTCCAGATCACCCGCGACGACCAGGACCAGTTCGCCTTGGCCTCGCAGAACAAGGCGGAGGCCGCGCAGAAGGCCGGCAGGTTCAAGGACGAGATCGTCGCCTTCACCATCAAGGGCAAGAAGGGCGACACGATCGTCGACCAGGACGAATATATCCGCCATGCCGCGACGCTCGACGCCATGACCAAGCTGAAGCCCGCTTTCGACAAGGACGGCACGGTCACCGCAGCCAATGCATCGGGCATCAATGACGGCGCCGCGGGCGCGTTGCTGATGACCGAGGCCGAGGCCGCCCGGCGTGGCATCACGCCGCTCGTCCGCATCGCCTCGTGGGCGACCGCCGGCGTCGATCCGGCGATCATGGGCACCGGACCTATCCCGGCCTCGAAGCGGGCGCTGGAGAAGGCCGGCTGGTCGGTCAAGGATCTCGATCTCGTCGAGGCCAACGAGGCCTTCGCGGCGCAGGCCTGCGCCGTCAACAAGGGCATGGGCTGGGATCCCTCGATCGTCAACGTCAATGGCGGCGCCATCGCCATCGGCCATCCGATCGGCGCCTCCGGCGCCCGCATCTTCAACACGCTGGTCCACGAGATGCGCCGCCGCGGCGCGAAGAAGGGCCTTGCCACGCTGTGCATCGGCGGCGGCATGGGCGTCGCCATGTGCGTGGAAGCGCTCTGAGCGAATAGCGAATAGGGAGTAGCGAATAGGGGAGAATAGCGTGGGCGCAGCGGGACCGTAAGATCCCTACTCGCTATTCGCTACTCCCTACTCGCTCCGAGGATCAAAGGGAGGAGCACATATGAGCAAGGTAGCAATCGTCACGGGCGGATCACGCGGCATCGGCGCGGCGATATCGGTCGCGTTGAAGAACGCCGGCTATTCGGTCGCGGCGAACTATGCCGGCAATGACGAGGCGGCCGCGAAGTTCAAGGCCGAGACGGGTATCCCCGTCTACAAATGGTCGGTCGCCGACTACGACGCCTGCGCCGCCGGCATCAGTCGGGTCGAAGCAGATCTCGGTCCGGTCTCGGTTCTGGTCAACAATGCCGGCATCACCCGCGACGCCATGTTCCACAAGATGACGCGCGAGCAGTGGAAGGAAGTGATCGACACCAACCTTTCGGGCGTCTTCAACATGACGCACCCGCTGTGGAGCGGCATGCGCGACCGCAAGTTCGGCCGCGTCATCACCATCTCCTCGATCAACGGCCAGAAGGGCCAGGCCGGCCAAGCCAATTATTCGGCCTCGAAGGCCGGCGACATCGGCTTCAGTAAAGCACTCGCTCAAGAGGGGGCTCGCGCGGGCATCACCGTCAACGTCATCTGCCCCGGCTATATCGCGACCGAGATGGTCAAGGCGATCGACGAGAAGGTGCTCAACGAGCGCATCATCCCGCAGATCCCGGTCGGCCGCCTCGGCGAACCGGAAGAGATCGCGCGCTGTGTCGTCTTCCTGGCTTCCGACGAAGCAGGCTTCATCACCGGCTCGACCATCACCGCCAATGGTGGCCAGTACTTCGCCTGACGCCCGTTATGACCAAGGCGGTTCACCCGGAATTGCGCCAAGGCGGCACCAACGTCGGAGCCGTCTTGTCCGCCGCCGGCGAGGTCGGCGCGACACCTTGCCTCAATTCGGCACGCAAAGGTTAACGGCCGCGCCGCGCCCTGTGCGCAACTCGCTTCACAAGCTGTGGATTTTCGGTGGGTAAGCTGTGGATAACACCATATCTAGGGGTGAACAAACCGGGAAAATCAGAAGATCGCTGATTCGTCGCCGATTCGTTCTGGCTTTGACCGAAAAGTTAACGGCAGGCGGCGCAAACGTCACCGAATTCGTTAAAAGCGATTAAGAAAAATCAACAATATCATAATCTTGACGAGCGCCCTCAAGTCGACGACGACCGTTCCCCGGCAAAGGTTAACGCCGGCCCGGGTCATGTCGCGGCCAAGCATGAATCGGGCCAATTCCCCGATTCAGCATGTGGTGAGACTCATCGTCAAAAAACCCACATATAGCCGTGAACAAAACCTGAATCAGGGCGAGTCAGCGATTCGTCGCTGATTCGTTCCAGACTCGTTCCAGCCGTTAACAGGGAGCCGATTTTGCATGCCCCGGCGGGCCTCGCCTGCCCGCAAAGGAACATTCCGCTTTCGCTCCGCGTCTTAAATCCCTATGTGTCGCCTGTCACACGCGGCGGCGCCGCAGTGCTTCAGACTACAGGCGGCAGAAACCTTATTTCCGAGCCGATGAACATCCAGCCGAAACACTCCCAGCCGTTGATCCTTTCGGGCCGCGACGTGACGGCCGTGCTGGGGCCCACGAACACCGGCAAGACCCATCTCGCCATCGAACGCATGGTCGCGCACGAGACCGGCGTCATCGGCCTGCCGCTGAGGCTGCTTGCCCGCGAAGTCTATGCCCGGGTCTGCGAGAAGGTGGGCGCCCACAAGGTGGCGCTGGTCACCGGCGAGGAGAAGATCGTTCCGGCCGGCGCGAGATATTCTGTCTGCACCGTCGAGGCGATGCCGCGCGAGACCGATGCCGCCTTCGTCGCCATCGACGAAGTGCAGCTCGCCGGCGATCTCGAACGCGGCCACATCTTCACCGACCGCATCCTGCATCTGCGCGGCCGCCAGGAGACGCTGCTTCTGGGCGCGGCCACCATGCATGGCATCCTGCAGCGCCTGTTGAAGGGCGTGTCGGTGGTGACCCGGCCCAGGCTGTCGCACCTTGCCTATGCCGGCTCGAAGAAGCTGACCCGGCTGCCGCGGCGCACCGCCATCGTCGCTTTCTCGGCCGACGAGGTCTATGCCATCGCCGAGCTGATCCGCCGCCAGCAGGGCGGCGCCGCCGTCGTGCTCGGCGCGCTTTCGCCGCGCACCCGCAATGCCCAGGTCGAGATCTTCCAGTCCGGCGACGTCGACTATCTCATCGCCACCGACGCCATCGGCATGGGGCTGAACCTCGACCTCGACCATGTCGCCTTCGCCCAGAACCGCAAATTCGACGGCTATCAGTACCGCAACCTGGCCGCGGCCGAGCTCGGCCAGATCGCCGGCCGCGCCGGCCGGCATCTGCGCGACGGCACGTTCGGCGTCACCGGCCAGGTCGATCCGTTCGACGAGGATCTGGTCGCCAAGATCGAGGCGCACGACTTCGACCCGGTGAAGGTGCTGCAGTGGCGCACCGCCGATTTCGATTTTTCCAGCCTCGATGCGCTGAAGCGCTCGATCGAGACCAATGCGCCGGTCGAAGGGCTGACCCGCGCGCTGCCGGCCGTCGACGCGCAGGCGCTGGAGCATCT
>JAFKFE010001298.1 GCA_017308345.1 Alphaproteobacteria bacterium
GCTTCGCGGCGAGTTCGAACGCCGGACCAGCGGCAAGCTGCCGGCCAATTTCGACGCCGTCATCGCCGACTACAAGAAGAAGCTGTCGGTCGACAAGCCGAAGGTCGCCACCCGCAAGTCGTCGGAAATGGCGCTGGAAGTCATCAACGGCGCGGTGCCGGAAACCATCGGCGGCTCGGCCGACCTCACCGGCTCCAACAACACCAAGACCAGCCAGACCAAGAACATCACGCCGGACGACTACGGCCAGCGCTATGTGCACTACGGCATCCGCGAGCACGGCATGGCGGCGGCGATCAACGGCCTGACGCTGCATGGCGGCCTGATCGCCTATGGCGGCACGTTCATGTGCTTTTCCGACTATGCCCGCCCGTCGATGCGTCTGGCCTCGCTGATGGGCATCCGCTCGATCTTCGTCATGACGCATGACTCGATCGGCCTCGGCGAGGACGGCCCGACCCACCAGCCGGTCGAGCATCTGGCGGCGCTGCGCGCCATCCCGAACCACAATGTCTTCCGCCCGGCCGACGCGGTCGAGACCGCCGAATGCTGGCAGGTCGCGCTCGAAACCGAAAAGACGCCGTCGACCCTGGCGCTGACCCGCCAGAACCTCCCGGCGGTGCGCACCGAATTCACCGAGAAGAACCTCAGCCGCCAGGGCGCCTACGAGCTGGCTGCGGCCAGCGGCGAGGCCGTGGTGACGATCTTCGCCACGGGCTCCGAAGTCGAGATCGCGCTCGGCGCGCGCGACCTGCTCGAAAAGCACGGCCATCCGACCCGCGTCGTCTCGGTGCCCTGCTTCGAGCTGTTCGACCAGCAGAGCGACGAATACCGCAGGAAGACCATCGGCAACGCCAAGGTGAAGGTCGCGATCGAAGCCGGCATCCGCCAGGGCTGGGACCACTTGATTGGCACGGACGGCATCTTCGTCGGCATGCACGGCTTCGGCGCCTCGGGCACGATCGAGCAGCTCTATCCGCATTTCGGCATCACCGCCGATGCCGCGGCGAAGGCGGTCGAAGCCCGCC
>JAFKFE010000238.1 GCA_017308345.1 Alphaproteobacteria bacterium
TTTTATCTTCAGCAGCGCATTGGCCTTGCCATGCTCACCCTTCTTCTCCTCCTCGCCTGCATTCCCGTCACTCTCGCGCATGAATTCAAGGTCGGCGATCTCGAGATCGGACATCCGTGGTCGCGGGCGACGCCGCCCGGCGCCAAGGTGGCCGGCGGCTACCTCACCGTGACCAACAAGGGCGGCGCGCCGGACCGACTGCTGTCGATTTCCTCCGACATCTCAGACAAGGCCGAACTGCATGAGATGGCCGTCAAGGACGGCGTCATGATCATGCGGCCGGTCAGCGGCGGGCTGGAGATCCCGGCCGGCGGCAAGGTCGCGCTGAAGCCAGGCGCGTACCACCTGATGTTCACCGGCCTGAAGCGGCAGCCAAAGCAGGGCGAGAAATTCTCCGCCACGCTGACCTTCGAGAAAGCCGGCAGCGTCACTGTCGAGTTCCTCGTCGAAGGCATGGGCGAGACCGGCAGCGGCGATATGGACATGGATCACGCCGAGTAATCCGCCAGTTCGAAATCGGAGGGACATTCCATGAAGACGTTTATTTTGTCGGCGGGCATGCTTTGCGCGCTTGGGACCAATGCTGCTCTTGCGCATATCACACTCGAAACGCAGGAAGCGGCGGTCGGCTCAACTTACAAGGCCGTCCTGCGCGTACCACATGGCTGCGAGGGTAAGGCGACGACCGCCGTGCGTGTGCAGATACCGGAAGGCGTGATTTCGGTGAAGCCGATGCCGAAGCCCGGCTGGACGCTACAGACCAAGAAGGGCAAGTACGAGAAATCCTACCAGCTCTATGGCGAGACGCTGACCACCGGCGTGAAGGAAGTGGACTGGAGCGGCGGCAACCTGCCCGACGAATTCTATGACGAGTTCGTCTTCCGCGCCTCGCTGGCAGCCGATCTGCCGGCTGGTCAGATGCTCTATTTCCCGGTGGTGCAGGAGTGCGGCGACGCCACCGATCGCTGGATCGAGATCCCGGCGGCCGGCCAGGATGAGGACGCCTTGGAAACTCCGGCGCCCGGCATCAAATTGCTGCCGAAGAAATGATCTCTGGTGGCGCGCCCCGTCGGGGCGCGTCACGATTTCCTGTTATGACGGCATGAACGCAGCACAGCCTTCCTCGACGATCCGCTTGCATACCGGCCCGCTTGCCTGGCTGGTGGCGGTGCTCGTGGCGATGGCGGCATTGGCCGTGCCCGGCCGCGCTTTCGCGCATGCGGCGCTGGTCGCGACCGATCCGGCCGACGGCGCGGTGCTCACGCAAAGTCCCGCCAAATTCTCGCTCAGCTTCAGCGAGCCCGTCTCGCCGCTGGTCCTGAGGCTCGTGCGGCCGGACGGCTCGCAGCTTGCGCTCACATCCTTCCGTCTCAACGATCAGACCATCGAGATCGACAATCCCGAAACGCTCAAATCCGGCACGCACGTGCTGAGCTGGCGGGTGGTGTCGGTCGACGGCCATCCGGTCGGCGGTTCGGCGCTGTTTTCGATAGGCGCGCCAAGTGCCGCGCCGGTGGCGGCCGAAGCCGTCGACTGGACGCTGCGTGCCGCGATCTGGGCAGCCAGGCTGTTTTTCTATGCCGGCCTCTTCCTCGGCGTCGGCGGCGCGTTCGCGCTCGCCTGGTTGTCCGGGGACCGGCGCTGTGGCCAGCGCTTCGTCGCGGCGGCACTGCTTTTCGGCCTCGCCGGCGCGCCGTTGTCGCTCGGCCTGCAGGGGTTGGATGGCCTTGGCGCGCCGCTCGCCCGGTTTGCGGCGACGGCTGTCTGGAAGACCGCGCTGGAGACGAGCTTCGTGTGGACGGTGCTGATCGGCCTGACCGCGCTTGGTTTCGCGCTGCTGTCGCTTGCCGGGCCGTCGGGTCTTCGCAAGCTGTCGGCAAGTGCGGCACTGCTCGGCGTCGGCGCCGCTCTTGCCGCGAGCGGCCACGCCAGCGCCGCCGAACCGCAATGGCTGACGCGGCCGCTGGTGTTCCTGCATGGCACGGCAATCGCGTTCTGGGCCGGTTCGCTGGCGCCGCTCGGCCTGGCGCTGCGGCAGCAGCCCGCGGAAGCAAAGGTCTTTCTGCGCCGCTTCTCCCGCGCGATCCTGCCGGTCATTGTCCTGCTTGCCGCAAGCGGCATCGTGCTGGCGATCATCCAGGTCCAGCAGCCGGCGGCATTGATCAACACGTCCTATGGCCGGCTGCTGCTCCTGAAGCTGGCTCTGCTGCTTTTCCTGTTCACGCTTGCCGCGGTCAATCGCTGGACATTGACCGTGCCCGCCGAGGCCGGCGACACGGAGGTGCAGCGACGGCTGGCGCGTTCCATCCGCATCGAGGTGGTCATCGTGCTTGCCATCCTCGGCGTTGCCGCCGGCTGGCGTTTCACGCCGCCGCCGCGCGCGCTGGCGATCGCCGCCGCGCAGCCGGTGTCGATCCACATCCACACGCTGAAAGCGATGGCCGATCTCAGCATAACGCCCGGCCATGCCGGCGAGGTTACCGCCTCGATGATGATCATGACCGGCGATTTCGGACCGCTGGACGCCAAGGGAGTGACGCTGGTGCTGTCGAAGCCGGAGTCCGGCATCGAGCCGATCAAGCGACCGGCGACCAAGCCGGGCGACGGGACATGGCGCGTGGACAATCTCGTTATCCCGATTCCCGGACGCTGGAACGCCAGGCTCGATATTCTCGTCTCGGATTTTGATTTGGTGAAGATCGAGGCGCCGATTGATATCCGGTCGGATTGAGAAGCAGTCCATGTAGAATAGGGCGAGGCGGTTGACGCCGCCGCCAAGGCCCGTCATTCATCTCGGGAAGCAAAATGGGCATCGCCCGAAACGCGGCCACAACAAGCATCCGAACGCAGGGAAGAAACGATGGAAAAAGCCGAAATCGGCCTGATCGGCCTTGGCACGATGGGTTCCAACCTGGCGCTCAACATCGCTGAGCACGGGCACCGCATCGCCGTCTTCAACCGCACGCCGTCGCGTACCGACGCCTTCGTCGAGGGCGCCGGTTCGCTGAAGGACATGGTCGTTCCCTGCCACAGCCTGGAGGAACTGGCCGCCGCGATCCGGCCGCCACGGCCGATCATCATCATGGTGCTGGCCGGCAAGCCGGTCGACGAGCAGATCGCGGCGCTGCGCGGCGTGCTCTCCAACAACGACATCGTCATCGATGCCGGCAACGCCAATTTCCGCGACACGATGCGCCGCTTCTCCGAGCTGTCCGGCTCCGGCCTGACCTTCATCGGCATGGGCGTCTCCGGCGGCGAGGAGGGCGCGCGCCACGGCCCGTCGATCATGGTCGGCGGCACCGAAGAGTCCTGGAAGCGCGTCGAAAAGGTGCTGACGGCGATCTCCGCCAAGTTCAAGGGCGAGCCTTGCGCGGCCTGGCTCGGCCATGACGGCGCCGGGCACTTCGTGAAAACCATCCACAACGGCATCGAATATGCCGACATGCAGATGATCGCCGAGATCTACGGCATATTGCGCGACGGGCTCGGCATGGCGCCCAAGGAGATCGGCAAGGTGTTCGAGGGCTGGAACAAGGGCCGGCTCAACTCCTACCTGATCGAGATCACTGCCAAGGTGCTGGCCGCCGACGATGCCAAGACCGGCAAGCCGGTGGTCGACATCATTCTCGACCGCGCCGGACAGAAGGGCACCGGCAAATGGTCGGTGATCGAGGCGCAACAACTCGGCATCCCGGCGACGGCGATCGAGGCGGCGGTGGCGGCGCGCGTTCTGTCCTCGATCAAGGACGAGCGGCAGGCGGCGGAAAAGGCCTACGACAATATCGGCGTCGAGAAGATCTCGGGCGACAAGGCCGCGCTGCTGAAAGATCTGGAGCTGGCGTTGTTCGCCGGCAAGATCGCGGCTTACGCGCAAGGTTTTGCCGTGATGAGCGGCGCCTCGAAGGAGTTCAACTGGAACCTGCCGATGCCGACCATCGCCAAGATCTGGCGCGCCGGCTGCATCATCCGCTCGCAGATGCTGGACACGATGGCCGAGGCCTTCGGCTCGGGTAGCGCTTCCACCAACCTTCTGATGGCGCCGGCCTTCATTACGATGATGAAGGAAGCGCATCCCTCGCTCAGGCGCATCGTGGCGCGGGCCTCCGAGGCCGGATCCCCGGTGCCGGCGCTGTCCTCGGCGCTCGCCTATTTCGACAGCTACCGCCAGGGCCGCGGCACCTCGAACCTGATCCAGGCGCAACGCGACTTCTTCGGCGCGCATGGTTTCGAGCGTATCGGCGAGCAGGGCGCTTTCCACGGCCCATGGGGGAGTGGGGCCGGACACTAGCCGCGATAAGGCAGAACCTCGCTCGGCGTGCTGAGCGACTGCAGCGTACCCGGATCGGCGCCGCCGATCCAGCCGAGCACCGCGCGGGCGAGTTCGGAGCCGGCGAGCCTAAAATTCTCGTTGACGACGAGCAGCTCGCGCCGGAACAGATGCAGCAGTTTGGACGATTGTTTCGACACCACGTCGACGTCGCGGCCGAGCTGCAGCCCTGCGTCCTCGATGCCGGCCACGACGGCGAGCGTGGCTGCGGCGGCGCTGCTGACAAAGCCATCCGGCCGGTCCTTGCGCCGCATCAGTTGCGCTGTACGCATCCTGATCTGCTCGATCGACTGGTCGATGGAGACGGTGTTGAACGGCACCTCGCTTGCGCCTACTTCGCTCAGCGCGTCGGCAAAGCCATTCACCGTATGGCGGTAATAGGTGAGGCCGACCGGCGGCGTCACAAGCGCCAGCCGGGTGCGGCCCTTGCCGGCGAGCGCGCGCACCGCTTCGCCGGCAAAGGCGTAATTGTCGAAGTCGTGATAGGGATGCACCAAGCCCATGTCGGTGCGGCCATGCGTGGCGAAGGGAATGCCGCGCTCCAGCATGTAGCGCGCCCGCGGATCGTTGGGCTGCGTGCGCGAGATGATGACGCCGTCGGCCGATCCCGTCTCGACCAGGTAGCGCACCGGGTCCAGCGGATCCTGCGAGCGCGAATAGGGCGTGACGATCAAATGATACGGCGTGTCGGCGATCACCTCGGTGACGCCGTAGATGATGTCGGACACGAAGCTCATCAGCTCGTGCTCGGTGTTCAGCACCAGCGAGATGACGTTGGTCTTGCCTGTCCTCAAGCGCACGCCGGCGCGGTTCGGGCGATAGCCGATCTGCTTGGCGACAAGCTGGACGCGGCGCCTGGTCTCGGCGCCGATCTCGGGCGCATCTTTCAGCGCGCGCGACACGGTCGTGACGCCAAGCCCGGTCATGAAGGCAAGCGTCTTCAGCGTCGGCCGCCCCTTGTCCGACGCGTCGTCGTCTTTCTTCGTTATCCGTCTATCCATTCGTCCCGCCCGTCAGGCGCATAGCAGCCGCGGGGCCGGACGGCAATCGTGCGGCGTTGACATTCGCGCGACCTTCAGGCTGCAGTCCGATCCAATATACTGAAACGTTACAGATTGCCAATCTTCGTGATTGGCCGGCAAGGTCTCGACCTTTGAAGTCCGGGCGCGGAGATGAACCGAAAGTCGCTGGAATCACGAAGAAATATCAATTTTGGACCGGTTTCAGCGTCGATCAGCCATTCTGGCGCTTGCATTGCCACCTTGAGAGGAAGGTTTTGTTCGCGTCTCGAAAAAAAGTTCTATCGGCTTCAAGGCGAGGGGTTGCCTATGCGGATCATTTGCCGTATCGAAAATCTGTAACGTTTCAGATTCTGGGAGGAAGCCGAAATGCGATACAAATTCCTGACCGCCGCGCTTGCCGCGGCGGCCGCGCTCAACTTCGCCGGTCCGGCGGGCGCGACCGACCTGGAAGTCACCCATTGGTGGACCTCCGGCGGCGAGGCGGCGGCGGTAGCCGAGCTAGCCAAGGCATTCGACGCGACGGGCAATCACTGGGTCGACGGCGCCATCGCGGGCTCCGGCGGCACGGCGCGGCCGATCATGATCAGCCGCATCACCGGCGGCGATCCGATGGGCGCCACCCAGTTCAACCACGGCCGCCAGGCGGAGGAACTGGTGCAGGCCGGGCTGATGCGCGACCTCACCGATATCGCCACCAAGGACAAGTGGACGGAGGTGGTGCGGCCGAAGAGCCTGCTCGACTCGTGCACCATCGGCGGCAAGATCTATTGCGTGCCGGTCAACATCCACTCCTGGCAGTGGCTGTGGCTCTCCAACGAGGCATTCCAAAAGGCCGGCCTGCCGCTGCCGAAGGACTGGAATGAATTCGTGGCGGACGCGCCGGCGCTGGAAAAGGCCGGCATCATCCCGCTCGCCGTCGGCGGGCAGGCCTGGCAAGCCTCGGGCGCCTTCGACGTGCTGATGGCCGCGGTCGGCGGCACCGATACCTTCCTCAAGGTCTACAAGGACAAGGATGCCAAATTCGCCGCCGGTCCCGAGATCGCCAAGGTGTTCAAGGCGGCCGACGATGCCCGCAAGATGGCCAAGAACACCAATGTGCAGGACTGGAACCAGGCGACCAACCTGGTCATCACCGGCAAGGCCGCAGGCCAGATCATGGGCGACTGGGCGCAGGGCGAATTCCAGGTCACCGGCAAGACGGCGGGCAAGGATTACACCTGCCTGCCCGGTCTCGGCCTGAACGAGGTCATCGCCACCGGCGGTGACGCCTTCTATTTCCCGCTGCTCAAGGACGAGGCAAAGGCCAAGGCGCAGGTCGTGCTCGCCGAGACACTGCTCGATCCGAAGACCCAGGTCGCCTTCAACCTCAAGAAGGGTTCGCTACCGGTGCGTGGCGACGTCGACCTCAATACGGCGAACGACTGCATGAAGAAGGGCCTCGCCATTCTCGCCAAGGGCGCGGTCATGCCGTGGACGGACCAGTTGCTCTCGCAGGACACCCAGAAGCAGAAGGAAGACTTGTTCTCCGAGTTCTTCGCCAAGCCCGATATGAGTGTCGAAGAGGCGCAGAAGCGTTTCGCCGACATCATCGCTTCGGCGGACTGATAACCGGCGCGCCCCCGCCGTCTCCCGGCCCCAGCTTATCGGGGGTCGGGAGCTTGATGCCCTGTCACCCGGCCGGCCGAGATGAGCAACAGCGAACGCCCGACCCAGCTCTTCCGCAACCTCAACGCCAAGATCGCGTCGATCCCGATGGTGCTCACCGCGCTGGTGGTGTTCGTCGGCGGCACGGCCTGGACGGTGCTCTACTCCTTCACCAATTCGAAGCTGTTGCCGCGGCTCAATTTCGTCGGGCTCGATCAATATCACCGGCTCTGGTCGACATCGCGCTGGCTGGTGTCGATCGAGAACCTTTTGATCTATGGCGTGATCCGGTTTTCTGCTTGCAGCCCTTCTCGACCAGAAGATCCGCTTCGAGGACACGTTCCGCACCATCTTCCTCTATCCCTTCGCGCTGTCCTTCATCGTCACCGGGCTGGTGTGGCAATGGCTGCTCAATCCTGATTTCGGCGTGCAGCGCGTCGTGCGCGACCTTGGCTGGACGAGCTTCAGCTTCGACCCGCTCTACAATTCCGGCATCGTGATCTACGGCATTTCGATCGCGGCGCTCTGGCAAGGCACGGGGCTCATCATGTGCCTGATGCTCGCCGGCCTGCGCGGTATCGACGAGGACATCTGGAAGGCGGCGAGGGTGGACGGCATTCCCGCCTGGAAGACCTATCTTTTCATCATTATCCCGATGATGCGGCCGGTCTTCATCACCACGCTGGTGATCATCGCCGCCGGCATCGTCAAGGTCTACGACCTGGTCGTGGCGCAGACCAGCGGCGGCCCCGGCATCTCCTCGGAAGTGCCGGCGAAATATGTCTACGACTACATGTTCTTCGCTCAGAATCTCGGCCAGGGCTTCGCCGCGTCGACGATGATGCTGCTGTCGGTGGTGATCGTCATCGTGCCGTGGGCCTATCTCGAATTCGGAGGC
>JAFKFE010000239.1 GCA_017308345.1 Alphaproteobacteria bacterium
GTCGATTGTCTGGTGCCAGGCAAGCGCCGCGTTTTGGCCCGCAAGCGTCTGTTTCTGGATTTCAGCCAGGCGCGGGCTGGTCTCGATCATGGCGAAGCCTGCGCCGGCCACGAGCGCCGGGTCGAGCCGCGACCAGGTGCGCAGCATGTCCTTCATCAGCGTGCCGCGGCCCGGGCCGATCTCGGCGAAGGTCGCGGGCAGGGGCCGACCGGCGCCTTGCCAGGCCTGGTAGAGCCAGACGGCGACGAGCTCGCCGAACATCTGGCTGATCTCGGGCGCGGTGATGAAGTCGCCGCCGGCGCCGAACGGCTCGCGCGTCGTGTAGTAGCCGTTTTGCGGATCGAACAGGCAAAGCGCCATATATTGGTCGACGGGTATCGGCCCAACGGCTTCGATCAGATCGACGATGCGCCCCTTCAGCCGGGTCATGCCGCCTGCGGCTGCGCCATCGGCTTTGCGGTGACCATGGCCCAGATGCCGGCGAGCACCATCGGCGTGGACAGGATCATGCCCATGGTCAGCCAGTTGGTGCCGAGCAGGTAGCCGAGCTGCTGGTCGGGCTCGCGGAAGAACTCGACGAAGATGCGCGACAGGCCGTAGCCGCAGATGAAGGCGCCGCCGACGAAGCGCGGCGTCTTCAGTTTCAGCCGCGAATGGGTGAGGAAGCGTAGCGCCAGGAACAGCACCAAGCCTTCGAGCAAGGCCTCGTAGAGCTGGCTGGGGTGGCGGGTGAATGGCCCGCCATTGGGGAATTCGATCGCCCATGGCACGTCCGAAGGCCGGCCCCAGAGCTCCGAATTGATGAAGTTGGCGACACGCACGAGGCCGAGCCCGACCGGCACGCCGGCCGACACCACATCGAACAGCGTCCAGGTGCGGATGCGGCGCTTGAGCGAAAACAGCGTCATGGCGAGGATCACGCCGAGCAGGCCGCCGTGGAACGACATGCCGCCTTGCCAGACGGCGAAGATATCGAGCGGATGCGCGATGTAGCGCGGCAGGTCGTAGAAGAGCACGTAGCCGGTGCGCCCGCCGAGCACGACGCCGATCGCCGCCCAGACGATGAAGTCGTCGAGGTCCTCGGGCTTCATCGGCAAATTGCCGTCCGGCCAGAGGCGCGGGTTGGTGACTAGGCGCTTGGCGTACCACCAGGCAAAGAGGATGCCGACGATATAGCCGACGCCGTACCAGTGCACCGCGAGCGGCCCGATGTTGACGATGACCGGATCGATGTTGGGGAAGGGCAGGGAGGCCAGCGGCAAAAGGAAATATTCGCTCAAAACGGGGTCCCCGGTGACGGTCACGATTGGGCGCGGACCATGCGGCAGGGTTTTGGCGCGGTCAAGGCAAGGCGATGCAGCAGCCGAACCGTCAAACGCTCAGGATTCGGGAAACAGAATTCGCTGGTAGTCCATCGCCCCATGAAGAATATGCAAGATTTCAACGGCGTGCGAGCCGACGCGGAAGAAGATCAGGTAGCTGCCATAGACCCTGCGCCGGATGCCGGAAGATTGATGGCCCTCAACCAGCGGATAGCGCTCCGGCATGGTACACAGTTCCCCGCAAGCTCCGCGCAATTCCTGGACGAAGATCGTGGCCCGCGCAGGGCTGTCAGCGGCGATGTAGTCAGCAATGGCTTCGAGGTCGGTTACGGCTCGTTTGGCAAAAACCAGCCGCTTCACTTGTTCTTCTCGGCCATCGCTTTGTACCTGGCTTCCAGGCGATCAAATACCTCTTCAGCAGGCTCCGTGCGCCCAGCATCGGCATCGGCAATGCCTTGGGCAAGCGCGGCGTCAAGCGCGGCGAGCCGCTTCTCCCGCTCCTCGACGAGGCGAACGCCTTCGCGCAACACTTCGCTCTTCGAATTGTAGCGGCCGTCGCTGACGAGTCGGTTTACGACATCCTCCAAGCGATGCCCCAAATCTGCGCTAATAGCCATCGTGTGCTCCTTGCGGCTGGTCTCGGTATAATAATAGTTATTGCCCGCGTAATCCAGTTACGCGATTGCTCGCTTGAGACATGCTTGCATTCCGCGTCGCGCCCCACTACGTCAAATCAAGCAAGCGAGGATCTGCCATGTCGACCGGACCGAACCGCATTCTCGATGAATTCGCGAAGATCATGACCGACGCCGCGGGTGCCGCGCAGGGCGTGCGGCGCGAAGTGGAGACGGCGTTCCGGGCGCAGGCCGAGCGCATGCTGAATTCCATGGATGTGGTGCAGCGCGAAGAGTTCGAGGCCGTTCGCGAGATGGCGGTCAAGGCGAGGGAAGACAATATCCAGTTGGCGACGCGCGTCGAGGCGCTCGAGGCCAGGCTCGCCGAACTGACCGGACAGGCCGCACCTGCGGGCGCCGCGAAGCCTCGCGCAAAAAAATAATTATTAAACTTTTCCACATAGCGCGATCCGAAAAATCGCTTTGCCGTGAATCGCTTACCGGCATTGCATGAATCTTTGTGACAGCGACCTTTCCACATGCGGATGACGCGGCGCGAAAAATTGGGCTGTTCACGCGACTCCCGATCAATAGACTGAATTTGTTGCATGATTCGAAGCAGGGTCATGCGCCGGGCGGTGGGGTCCGGTCTGGGGTCTTTGCGTTTGAGAAGTTCCTGGCCGTCCGAGTTCTAGACAGAATTGTTCGTCGTGTGTGCCCCGCGGAGCGTGTGGCGCTCCCCTGAACACAGGAAGCATCCATGGAACTTCTCGAACTCGAATTATCCCGCGAAATCCACCCGGTGGACGTCATCGAGCAGGTGGCCCACAACAATGACTGGTCCTTCGAGCGCGCCGGCGACGACGAGATTTCGATTTCGGTGGCCGGCAGTTGGACCGACTACCACGTCTCCTTTTCCTGGATGGAGGATTTCGAGGCGCTGCATCTGGCCTGCGCCTTCGACATCAAGGTGCCTGAAACGCGGGCGCTGGAAGTGATGCGGCTTCTGTCGCTCATCAACGAACAGATGCTGTTCGGTCATTTCGATCTGTGGGAGCAGGAAGGGGCGATCATGTTCCGGCAGTCGCTGCTGCTTGCCGGTGGGGTCGAGCCGTCGAGCCAGCAGGTCGAGGTGCTTCTGTCCTCGGCGCTCGAAGCCTGCGAATGCTATTTCCAGGCCTTCCAGTTCGTCGTCTGGTCGGGTACATCGGCCAAGGACGCGCTCTCCAGCGTGCTCTTCGAGACCCACGGAAACGCCTGAACCAAGCCGATATCGCCGATGAGTTCCAGCCGCGAGCGCAAGCCCGAGATCAGCTTTGCCGATTTCGACCGTTTCGACATCCGCGCGGGGACGATCGTCGAGGCCGAGCCGTTTCCGGAGGCGCGCAAGCCGGCGATCAAGCTGAAGATCGATTTCGGCCCGGATATCGGGGTGAAGAAGTCGTCGGCGCAGATCACCAAATACTACGCGCCGGAAACGCTGGTCGGCCGCCAGGTCTTCGCGGTGGTCAATTTCCCGCCGCGCCAGATCGGCCCGTTCATGTCCGAAGTGCTGACGCTCGGCTTTCCCGACGAAGAGGGCGCGGTGGTGCTCGGCGCCATCGAGCGCAAGGCGCCGGATGGTGGGCGGCTATTCTAGGATCAGCCCCGGCCGGCCGACAGCTGCCATATCGTGATCGGCAGGCCTGCGCGGCATCCCCAACGCTTCGTCGACTACGTCGAGGAACATCTCGGCGCAGGCCTTCCAGCTGTAGCGCATGGCGCGCTGGCGGGCTTCGGCGCGGTCGACATGAAGCGCCTTCATCGCCGCTTCGCCGAGATCGTTCGACACGGCCCCTCCGACACCATCGCCGACAATGTCGATCGGTCCGGTCACCGGATAGGCGGCGACGGGCGTTCCGCTGGCAAGCGCCTCGATGATGACATTGCCGAAGGTGTCGGTGCGGCTCGGGAAGACGAAGACATCGGCCGACGCGTAGATCTCGGCCAGTTCGTCGTTCGGACGGTGGCCGAGGAAATGCGCCTTGGGATAGCGCGCCTTGAGCTTTGCCAGCTCCGGTCCCTCGCCGACGATAACCTTGCTGCCGGGCAGGTCGAGGTCGAGGAAGGCGGTCAGGTTCTTTTCGATCGCGCCGCGGCCGACGCACAGGAAGACCGGACGGGGGAATCCGGTCTCCTTGCGCTTGTCCGGCCGGAAATGATCGGTGTCGACGCCGCGCGTCCAGGGCCTCAGCTTGTTGAAGCCGCGCGCCGCGAGATCGTCCGCCAGCGATTGCGTGGCGACCAGCGTGCCCTGTCCGGAATTGTGGAAGTCGCGCAGCCAGTTATAGGCCCAGCGCTCCGGCACCGGCAGGCGGGCGCTGAGATATTCGGGAAAGCGCGTGTGGTAGCTGGTGGTGAAGGGACGGCCGATCCCGCGACAATGGCGGCGCGACATGATGCCCAGGGGTCCCTCCGTGACGATGTGGACATGATCGGCCTTGGCGGCGTCGATCATGCGCGCGACATGGCCCGGCGTCGTCAGGGCCAGCCGGATGTCGGGATAGGTCGGCATCGGCAGGGTGCGAAAGAGGTTCGGCGTCAGGAAATCGAGCTCGACGTCGAAGGGTTTCAGCGCCTCGGCGAGGCGTTCCAGCGTGTGCACCACGCCATTGACCTGCGGCCGCCATGCGTCGGTGACCATCAGGATCCGCATGGCGATCCCGATGCGCATGACGGCCCCTTGCCGTGATAGTTCCCGAGCGCGCCGGCGCGGTGCCGGAACGGCAACCAGGCCGCAACTCGCGCCTCGCTCCAGCGCACCCTGGCAGGCGCGGGATCGAAGCGGGGCGGCAGGGCCGAATCAAGAAGGGTCGCGCGCTTCATGCGCGCTCTTCACCATGATTTCATGACGGGCGGATGAAGCCTGTCTCAGCCGGCCTTACGCGGGCACCTTGATGACGGCGCGCAAGCCGCCGAGCGGGCTGTCCTCCAGGCTGATGTCGCCGCCGTGGCTGCGGGCGATGTCGCGGGCGATCGACAGGCCAAGTCCGGTGCCGCTGGCGTCGAGGTTGCGCGCCTCGTCGAGCCGCAGGAACGGCTTGAACACCTCTTCACGCTTGTCGGGCGCGATGCCCGGCCCGTTGTCGTCGATGGTGACGGTGAGCGAGCCACGGCCGTGATTGGCGTGGACCTCGACGGCCTTGGCATAGCGGAAGGCATTGCCGATGACGTTCGAAAGCAAACGGGCAAAGGCGTTCGGCCGCACATGCACGGTCGGATCGCCGGTCAGTGTCGTTGTGAGTTTGCACTTGCGCAGTTGCGCTTCCTCACCGAGCTTCTGGAAATAGGCCTTGAGGTCGAAACGGCCGGTATCCTCGGCTGCCTCGCCACGGGCAAAGGAGAGATAGCCTTCCAGCATCGACTGCATGTCGTCGATGTCCTGGTTCAGCGCCGCCTTGGTTTCCGACTTGCCGCCGGCCAGCGCCAGTTGCAGCTTGAAGCGGGTGAGGATGGTCCTGAGGTCGTGGCTGACGCCGGTCAGCATGGCGGTGCGCTGCTCGATCTGCCGCTCGATACGCTCACGCATCTGGATGAAGGCGAAGCCGGCGCGGCGAACCTCCTCGGCGCCGCGCGGACGGAAATCGCGCGGCATCGGCCGCCCCTTGCCAAAGCTCTCGGCCGCCTCGGCGAGCGTCAGGATCGGCCTGATCTGATTGCGCAGGAAGGGGATGGCGATCATCAGCAGAACCAGCGAGGTGCCGACCATCCAGATCAGGAAGATGTGGGTGTTCGAGGCATAGGCCTGGCTGCGCCGCACGAAGACGCGCAGCACTTTGCCTTCGAGCTGGACGCGGACCTCGACGACGTTCGAGTTGCCGACCGTGTCGATCCAGAACGGACGGTTGATCTGTCTCGTGATCTCCGACGACAGAGCTTCGTCGAGGATCGAGAAGAACGGTTTCGGGCCGGGCGGCGGCAACGGATCGGGCGGCAGCAGATCCACTTTCAACTGCATGCGGTCCTGGGCGATGCGGATGATGTTGGCGTAGTCGGCGTCGTGCGGATAGGTCTCCATCATGTCGATGACGGCCGCAATGTCCGAGATCGTCGCCTGCGACAGGCGCTGGGTGACCGTCTGCCAGTGGCGCTCCATGAAGACGAAGGCGATCACCGACTGCAGCAGGATCATCGGCGCGATGACGATGATGAGCGAGCGGGCATAGAGCCGCTTCGGCATGTAGAGCGCGATCAGGCGCCAGAACCGGTTCCAGGCGCGCGGCATCGCCCTCAGCGTTCGCGTCGCGAGATCGCTCCCTTCAGGCTTTTCCAGTTGCGTGGTCGCCATTCGCCCTTCCGCTCGTCGATGGCCGTTCAGTAGGGGCCATCGACGAACATTTTATTCCACGCTGAGCCGATACCCAATACCGCGCACCGTCTGCAGCCACACCGGATTGGACGGATCGCGCTCGATCTTGCGGCGCAGCCGGTTGATCTGCACGTCGATGGTGCGCTCGCCGACGTCGGATTCATCGCCGACAAGCTCGTGCCGCGGGATCTTCTCGCCGGCCCGCGCGGCGAAGATCGCGAGGATCTCCTGCTCGCGGTCGGTCAGCTTAAGCGCCTCGCCGCCGCGCTTCAATTCGCGCTTGGCGATCTGGAACGTGTAGGGCCCGAACACCAGTTGTTCCACTTTCGGCGTCGCCGCCGGGCCGCCGCGGCGCAGGATGTTGTTGATGCGCAGGATCAATTCGCGCGGATCGAAGGGTTTCGGGAGGTAGTCATCGGCGCCGGCTTCCAGCCCGGTGATGCGGCTGTCGGTCTCGGACAGCGCCGTCAGCATAAGGATCGGCACGTTCTTCTCGGCCCGCAGCGCCTTGGTCAGGTCGACGCCCGTCTCGCCCGGCATCATGACGTCGAGCACCAGAAGATCGAAGTCGAGGCCGGCGAGCTTGCGCCTGGCCTCGCCGGAATTGCCGGCGACGGTGACGCGAAAGCCGTTCTCGGACAGGTACTGCTTGAGCAGGTTGCGGATACGCGTGTCGTCATCGACGACCAGAAGATGTGGCGCGTCATCGTCGGGCGCGGCCGGATGATCGACCTTCTCAATGGTCTCCATGGTTCTTCCCCGATGTTTGCGCAGGCACAATGTCGATCTGCGCTCTTAGTTCCGGATTGACCATCGCCTCCAGGAAACGCTCGATCGTGGCGCGTTCGGTGGCTCCGGAATCCTCCAAGGCCGCACGGATGCGGCGCGACTGTGGCCGCGCCATCGCCAGGGCCAGGGCGCGGCCCTTGGCGGTCGGGTAGAGTTCTCGCTGCCGGCGGTCGCGCGGGCCCGGCACCTGGACGATGTGGTCA
>JAFKFE010001299.1 GCA_017308345.1 Alphaproteobacteria bacterium
TAGAGCCCGCGCCCATCGCCCTCGACATGGTCGCTGTACTGGATGGCGGAGTTGGCGGCCCGGCCGGCGAGCAGTTCGGAAAGCAGCGCCTTGCGCTTTTGCAGCGGCGCCCTGCGCAGGTCCCAGCCGTCGAGATGGAGCAGGTCGAAGGCGTAGAAATGCAGTTTCGAGCCGGCGCCCTCGGCCAGCGCGTCCTGCAGCAGCGCGAAGCGCGAGATGCCCTTGTCGTCGAGCACCATGATCTCGCCGTCGATGATCGCCTGACTGACCGGCAGGCGCGAAAAGGCCTGCGGGAGATCGCCATAGCGTTTCGTCCAGTCGATGCCGCCACGGGTGATCAGCCGCACCTCGCCATCCACGACATGCGCCATGGTGCGGTAGCCGTCGAATTTTATCTCGTGCAGCCACAGTTCGCCCGTGCGCTCCGCGGGATTATCGCCGCCCGGAGGCTTCGGCACCTGGGTGGCGAGCTGCGGCTCGATGCGGCTCGGCGGCGCGGCCTTCACCGCTCCCGGCAGCGCGCCGGGCTTCAGCGAGCCAGGCTTGGGCGGCAGGCGCTCCCGCTTCCTGGGTGGCGCCGCCAGTTCCTCGATGCGGCGGCCGGACTTCACGCTTTCCGGCCGCTCGCTCAGGATGTCGCGTTTGGTGTCGGAAGCGAGATCGCGCTCCTTGAACAAGAGCCAGTTCTTCTTGTTGTCATCCTCGCCGGGCTTGGGCTTCAGCCTCGTCAGCATCCAGCCGCCATTGAGTTTCCGGCCCGCCAGCCGGAACTTGAGGGCGCCGGCGCGCAGGCTCTTCTCGACATCCTCCATCGGCGCCCAGGTGCCGGTGTCCCAGACGATCATCGGCCCGCCGCCATATTCGCCCTCGGGGATGACGCCCTCGAAGTCGATATATTCGACCGGATGATCCTCGGTCTCGACGGCCAGGCGCTTGTCGGCCGGGTTGAGCGAAGGCCCGCGCGGCACCGCCCAGCTCTTCAGGACGCCGCCGACTTCGAGGCGAAGGTCGTAGTGGTCGGCG
>JAFKFE010001271.1 GCA_017308345.1 Alphaproteobacteria bacterium
GGGATCGGCACGCTGCCGGTGCTCGGTCCGCTGATTACCTCGAAATCCTATCAGCGGCGCGAGACCGATCTGGTGATCATCGTCACGCCTTACCTGGTCAAGCCGGTCGACCCGTCGAAGAAGATGGTCGAACCGACCGACGGCACCCAGCCGGCAAGTCCCGCCGACTATTTCCTCAACAACACCGAAGAGGTCGACGCCTCGGCGCCGAAGCGTCCGGTGACGCTGGCCGACGGCAGCGCCGCCCGCCCGGTGGCCGCCACCACGTCCGGCCACTTCCTCGACCTGCCGAAGGACTAAGGCCATGCGCATCTTCCCTTGCATCGCTCTGCTCCTGGCCGTGTTCGCCGGCGGCTGCACCAGCGACGACTATGTGCGCACCGAAGGGGTGACGCCGGGGGTCGGCAACGCGCAGGCATCCAACACGGTCATGCAGATGGTCGATCCCTGGAAGTACGGCGTCCAGAACACCAGGCTCCTGGTGCCGGCCCAGCGTCCAAGCTCCGAGAGCACCGCCGTCGGCGCGAAAGCCGGCTCGGCATCGACGACGACATCATCATCAACGATATCGAATTGATCGGCCGACGACGATGGCATCTGGCACCAAGACCAAGAAGATCCTGCTCGTCTCCACCGACCGGGTGTTCGTGCAGGACACGCGGACGGCCTTCGCCGCTTCCGAGGTCATCGAGCTCCTGACGCTGGAAAAGAGCGTCAACGAGCTGCGCGGCGAGGTCCTCGAGGCGGATTTCGGTACCGTCATCGTCGACATGGACGCGGCGAAGCTCGAAGAGATCGAGTCGCTGCAGCGCGTCATGCGACGGCTGGAAGGCAGCGTTCCGGTGGTCGTCGTCACCCAGGAATTCAACGCGGCGGCGGTGCGCATCCTGGTGCAGCTCAAGGTCGCCGATTTCCTCGTCAAGCCGATTACGACGGCCGATCTCGTGCGTTCGGTCATCCGTGCGCTGCAAGGGCCGGGGCGGGAAGAGAACAGCGAGTCGCACATCTACACCTTCATGCCG
>JAFKFE010001272.1 GCA_017308345.1 Alphaproteobacteria bacterium
TATAGGTCCGCCTGTGGCCGCGTATCTCGGCCTCGTCGCGCACGCCGCCGAGCGCCATGCGGATGAACTCGCGGCCGGTCGCCTTGGCGATCGACTTGCCGAGCGAGGTCTTGCCGACACCGGGCGGTCCGACGAGGCACAGGATCGGCCCCTTCAGCTTCTTCTGCCGGCTCTGCACGGCAAGATACTCGACGATGCGCTCCTTGACCTTGTCGAGGCCGAAATGATCGGCGTCGAGCACATCCTGCGCATAATTGAGGTCCTGCTTGACCTTGGAGTTCTTGCCCCACGGGATCGACAGCAGCCAGTCGAGATAGTTGCGCACCACCGTCGATTCAGCCGACATCGGCGACATCGAGCGCAGCTTCTTCAATTCGGCTTCCGCCTTCTCGCGGGCCTCCTTGGAGAGCTTGGTCTTCTTGATGCGCGCCTCGATCTCGGCGGCCTCGTCGCGGCCGTCCTCGCCCTCGCCGAGCTCCTTCTGGATCGCCTTCATCTGCTCGTTGAGGTAGTACTCGCGCTGCGTCTTCTCCATCTGGCGCTTGACGCGCGAACGGATGCGCTTCTCCACCTGGAGCACGGAGATCTCGGCTTCCATGAAGCCCATCGCCTTCTCCAGACGCTCCTTGACGGAAAGCGTGGCGAGCATCTCCTGCTTCTCGGGGATCTTGATGGCGAGATGCGAGGCAACCGTGTCGGCGAGCTTTGAATAGTCGTCGATCTGGCTGGCCGCACCCACCACTTCGGGCGAGATCTTCTTGTTCAGCTTGACGTAATTCTCGAAGTCGGTGACGACCGAGCGGGCAAGCGCCTCGATCTCGACCTCTTCCTCTTCCGGCTCGGCGAGCGCGGTGGCGCGGGCCTCATGGAAATCGGCGCGGTCGGTGAACGAGACGATCTTGGCGCGCGAGGCGCCCTCGACCAGAACCTTCACGGTGCCGTCGGGAAGCTTCAAAAGCTGCAGCACATTGGCGAGCGTGCCGATGTCGAAAATCGCATCGGGCTCGGGATCGTCGTCGGC
>JAFKFE010000240.1 GCA_017308345.1 Alphaproteobacteria bacterium
TGGGCGCGAGCTTTTTCGAATGGTGCGCACATTGCGGCGGCACCATTTCGACATGACCATCGACATCACCGACTCCAAGACCTCGCGGATCGTTTCCGAACTGGTGCATGCGCCGGTCCGGGTCGGCTATTTCCCGACGGAGCGACCCCTGCGCTGGTATGAGCGCCAGCCGGCGAATGTGAGGATGAAGCCCTTCGGGTTCGGCAAAAGGCACTATCTCTACCGCTATTTGTCTCCGTTGGAGGCGCTCGGCGTCGACTTGCGCGTCAGGGCGCCGGCCATTCGGCCGATGCCTTTCCAGACGACGCGCGTCCTGGCGCTGCTGGCCAGGCACCATATCCAGCCGAACGCCTTTGTCGCGGTTCATGCCGGAGCAAGCTTCGCCGGTCGCCGCTGGCAGCCGGAGCGCTTTGCCGAGGCAATCGACAGGATCGCCGGCGAAACAGGCCTGCGGGTGGTTCTGGTTGGCGGCCCGGACGAAAACGAAGCGACCGCGAAGATCATGGCCGCGGCGAAGACGCCTGTCGTCAATCTGGCGGGCGCGCTGCCGCTGGAAACGCTGCTGGCCCTGCTCGAGCAGGCTCGGCTCTTCCTCGGCAACGAAAGCGGCCCGATGCATATGGCGGCCGCGGCCGGCACGCCGGTCGTCGGCCTGTTCGGCCTGACCAGCCCGGTCCGCTGGGCGCCGGTCGGCGTGCCCAGCATTTCGTTGCGGCCATCCATGCCTTGCGACTGCGTCGGCGGCGATCTGTGCCGTCGGACCGACCCGAGCAAGGCATGCTGCGTCTGGCGTCTGGATGTCGAACCGGTGGTGGACGCGGTGCTGGAACTCCTGGCGCGCACCGAGACGGCCCTGGAAGCGGCCGTCTGACATTGGCGCGAGATTCCGTGCCGCCTGCCGGCCGCGTCGCGCCTCCTGGAGACGGTCCGCGAAAAGTGTGAAGCGGCCGGGTTCGGCCGTTTCGCCGTGGCCCTGCGTTCGCAATTGCGTCAAAACCAACGAAATAGAGTACTTTCACCGTTTCCGCGAAACGATGAAACGCTGTCGGCGCGCCAGAGTTATGATGGTCCACGGCCTTGTGGTCTTGTATATGAGACCACGCGAATAATGCGCGATGGTTTTCAGATGTCGACGTCTCAGCCCAGCTTCCCGGACTCCGACCCTTCCGATGCCCGGACACGGGTGCCGCGGGTTCCCTCCGGGGCCGTCCGCTCGATCCTGATCCTGCAGACGAAATATATCGGCGATCTGGTCCTTTCCTCAGCGCTGGCGAAGAATCTGCGGCTCGAATACCCCGCCGCCCGCATCGTCTTCCTCTGCGACGCGAACTTCGCCGGTCTCCTCATGGCCAACGACGTCGCCTCGGAGGTCGTGACCTTCCGCCGCTCCTATATGCGCGGCACACCGCCTCGGCGTTTGCAGGAACTCATTCTTACGCTGTTTGAATTACGCCGCCGCCATTTCGACATGACCATCGACATCACCGACACGAGGACGTCGCGGTTCATCTCGGGAATGGCCGGTGCACGGGTTCGCGTTGGGTACCACCCGTCGGAAAACCCCCTGCGCTTGCCTGGACGCCAATCCGTCAATGTCAAGGCAAAGCCGTTCGGCTATGGCGGGCAGCACTTTCTCCATCGATATCTCTCGCCATTGGAGGCGCTCGGCATAGACCTGCGCGCGCGCTTTCCCGTCTTGCAGCCGCAGCCGTCTGAGACGGCGAAAGCCCTGGCACTGCTGGACAAGTTCCACCTTCGGCCGAACGCCTTCGTCGCGGTGCATGCCGGGGCAAGCTTTCCCGGGCGCCGGTGGCAGCCCGAGCGATTTGCCGCCGCAATCGACCGGATAGCGGCTGAGACCGGCCTGGACGTCGCCCTGGTCGGCGGTCCGGAGGAAAATGAGGCGGTCGAAAAGATCCTGGCGTCCGCGAAGACGCCGATCGCCAATCTGGCCGGAGCGGTGCCGCTCGCAACGTTGCCGGCGCTGTTCAAGCAGGCGCGGCTGTTTCTCGGCAACGACAGCGGCCCCATGCACATGGCGGCCGCGGCCGGCATTCCCGTCGTCGGCCTCTTTGGTTTGCAGAATCCGATCCGCTGGGGGCCGGTCGGCGTGCCGAGCATCGCGATGCGGCCGTCCATGCCTTGCGATTGCCTCGGCGGCGACCTGTGCAGACGGCCCGACCCCAACAAGGCCTGCTGTGTCTGGCGCCTGGAGGTCGAACCGGTCGTAGGGGCAGTGCTCGAACTTCTGGCGCGGACGGAGACAGCCCTGAAAGCCAGCGTGTAAGGCGAAAGCAAATTTTCGCGACTGCCCTTTTTGCGCTGTTTGCCGTCCCTAATTTCGCCTAGATGCCGGTCTGTTGAGACAAGTCTTGCAGAGGCAAGTTTTCTTGGCGCGACGCGCCGGTTTGGAATGGATTAATGGGTCTGCTTCGAAACTCTCTTTGCGCGATGGCGATGGCGATGTCGCTGTTCGCCATATCCGCGGGCAATGCCGCGACGCTGGTCGAGCCGACGTTGCATCTGAGGCCGCAAGCCGCCGCCGAAGGGGGTGCGCGAGTCGCCCTCACGCTCGACGCCTGCGGCGGAAAGACCGACACCCGGATCCTTTCGGCGCTTGTCGACAACAAGATACCGGCGACGATCTTCGTTACCGGCATCTGGCTGAAGCGCAATGCGGCGGCCGTCGAGATCATGCGGTCGCACCCTGATCTGTTCGAATTGGAAAACCATGGCGGCCGCCATATTCCGGCGGTCGATACGCCGCGGACGATCTATGGCATCCGCAGCGCCGGCAGTCCGGACGCGGTTCAGGCCGAGGTTGAATCCGGCGCCGCCGCTTTGGCCAGCGCGGGCGGTCCGGCGCCCAAATGGTTTCGCGGCGCCACCGCCGAATACAGCCCCACGGCGATCGCCATGATCCGCAAGCTGGGCTTCAAGATCGCCGGCTTCTCGGTCAATGGCGACGGCGGCTCGCTGCTCGGCGCGAAGGAAACGGCGCGCCGCATCGGTGCCGCCAAGGATGGCGACGTCATCATCGCCCACATCAACCAGCCGACCCATGCGGCCGGCGAAGGCGTGGTCCAGGGGCTGCTCGCCCTGAAGCAGAAGGGCATGACCTTTGTGCGCCTGGATGATGCCGAGGGCGTGGGCAACGACGGCACCACGGACTGAGGCGTTGTGCGAAGGGCGGCGGCTGGATTTGGTAGCCGCATTCTTCCGCGATTGGCGTAACGCCCGTCCCTGCGTCATCCACGAGTCCGCGCTGCGTCGCTACGCTCCTGCTTCGCCCTGGGATTGTTTGAGAAGGATCAGGTAGTTTGGCGGCCGGGACCCGCAGTTCAGTCGGGCTTGGCTTCGACCGTCACCTTGCTCGCATAGAACGCGCCGTGATTGCGGATTCCGGTCATTTCGTCGAACGGCTGCTCATAAGCCCACATCGCGTTCTTGCCGGCTTCGCCGGCCGCTCGCACGCTCCAGTAGCTGGCGTCGCCCTTGTAGGGGCAGTGCGTTGAGTGCTCGGTGCCGGCGAGCTTGCTGAAGTCGATGTCGTCGAACGGGATGTAGAAGACCGTCGGATAGGGCGGTTCGGACAGCAGCTTGGCCCGGGTCGATCGGGCGATGACGGTATCGCCGGCGCGCACGGTGACATTGCCGCGATAGGGTTCGACGGCGATCACCTTGTCGGGATTGCGCTGAAAGCCGGGGGCGGGGTTGGCAGGCTTGTCCATGAACGGTCTCCTGGAGCAATTCCAAGAAAAGCGCGAAACGGTTAGGCTCGGCGGCTTCGCCGTAGCCTTCCGTCCGGAATTGCGTCAAAACAAAAGAGAACGGTTTGCCGTCTTTGTGAAACGGTGAAACGTTCTCGCGGGAGACTTACATGTGTCGGGCAAATGCGCCGCGCAAGTTCGCGCGGCGCCAGGCGCCATCACCATTCCTTGAATGTCCGTCGCCCGGCCGTCAGGCGGCCGTCTTGAAGGCATCCATGAGGCCGGCATAGGCGGCGGCAATTCCGGCCACCGGATTGGTGCTTCTTGCCGCGGTTTCGACCTTGAGCGCGCCGCCGCTGGTCGGCAGCGTCAGCAGCAGGAACTGGCGGTTGCCGGCGTCGCCGATGCAGGCGGCGGCGACATGCTCGCCGTTCTCGCCGTTTTCGACGCGCATCTTGAACAGCAGCGTTCCGCCGACGGCCTCCAGCGCGCCGCCGACGACTTCGGCAAATTCATCTTCGGAAACGGTTTTGGTGTCCGGCGTCAGATCGTCCAGACTTTCGGCAAGCGTGCTTTCAAGGGCCTTATCGTCGAGCTGCGCGTCCATGCGAATCTCTCCATTCGCCAATCTCACCCAGCCCGTTAACGAAACTTAACGGCGACGATGGCCGGATTATGGCGGTTTTCCTGGTTCTTCGATCCATCCACGGGCTTCGACTTATGGCGGCTGGACAATCCGCCGGTTCGTTCCACAATGTGCGGAACAAACGACGCGAACGCGCTAAGGGGAGGAATAGATGCTCGGATTGATGCAGGAATGGCCGCTGCTGTGCCACAAGCTGATCGACCACGCCGAACGCCAGCACGGCGGCCGGGAGGTCGTGTCGCGTTCGATCGAAGGCCCGATCGTGCGCACGACCTTTGCCGAAATCCATCACCGGTCGCTCAAGGTGGCGCAACGGCTGGAGCGTGAAGGCTTCAGGCTCGGCGACCGCATCGCCACCCTTGCCTGGAACACGGCCCGCCATATCGAGGCGTGGTACGGCATCATGGGCATCGGCGCGATCTATCACACGCTCAATCCGAGGCTTTTTCCCGAGCAGATCGCCTGGATCATGAACAATGCCGAGGACAAGGCGATCTTCGTCGACCTGACCTTCGTGCCGCTCCTGGAGAAGATTGCCGGCGCGGTCCCCTCGCTGCGGCAGGTGATCGTGCTGACCGACCGGGCGCATATGCCGCAGACGTCGCTGGCGAATGCGGTCGCCTACGAGGAATGGCTGGCCGAGGCCGATGGCGACTTCGCCTGGAAGACGTTCGACGAGAACACCGCCGCCGGCATGTGCTACACCTCGGGCACGACCGGCGACCCAAAAGGCGTGCTTTACAGCCACCGCTCCAATGTCCTTCACGCCATGATGGCCGCCATGCCCGACGCCATGGGCATATCCACCCGGGATGTGATCCTGCCTGTCGTGCCGATGTTCCACGCCAACGCCTGGGGGCTCGGCCAGAGCGGACCGATGATCGGCGCCAAGCTGGTGATGCCCGGCTGCAAGATGGACGGTGCCTCGATCTACGAACTGCTCGACACCGAGAAGGTGACGTTCAGCGCCGCCGTGCCGACCGTCTGGATGATGCTGCTGCAATATCTGGAGGAGACCGGCAAGAAGCTGCCCTACCTGAACAAGGTCGTCATCGGCGGGGCGTCCTGCCCGCGCGCCATCACCGCCAAGTTCCAGGACAATTACGACGTGCAGGTGGTGCATGCCTGGGGCATGACCGAGATGTCGCCGCTCGGCACGCTCTGCACGCTGAAGCCGCAATATGAGACGCTGACCGGCGAGGCGCGGCTGGATGTCCAGGGCAAGCAGGGTTTTCCGCCCTTCGGTGTCGAGATGAAGGTGACCGACGACGACGACAACGCGCTGCCCTGGGACGGCAAGACCTTCGGACATCTCAAGGTGCGCGGCCCGGCCGTGGCCCGCGCCTACTATGGCGGCGCCGGCGCCGGGCAGTTCGACGCCGATGGCTGGTTCGACACCGGTGATGTCGCCCATATCGACGCCAGCGGCTACATGCAGATCACCGACCGCGCCAAGGATGTCATAAAGTCCGGCGGCGAATGGATATCGACCATCGACCTGGAGAATCTCGCCGTCGGCCATCCGGACGTGGCGGAGGCGGCGGCGATCGGCATCCCGCATTCGAAATGGGGCGAGCGGCCCTTGCTGGTCGTCGTGAGCAAGCCGGGCAAGGAGCCGAGCAAGGGCGACATCCTGACCTTCATGAGCGGCAAGGTGGCGAAATGGTGGATGCCCGACGACATCGCCTTCGTCGGCGAAATTCCGCACACCGCCACCGGCAAGATCCAGAAGACCAGCTTGCGCGATCAGTTCAAGGATTATCGCCTGCCGACGGATTGACGAAAATGTTCGATCTTCCGGCTTCAAGCCCGCGCCAAAAACCGCTAACTCTCGGCCCGGGTTGGGACGATACGGCAAAGAATGGCATCTATTCCTGAACGGCAGACGTCGAGGGCGGCCGGCTGGTCGCGGCGGATCGGCGCATTTTCCGCCGTCCTTTTGCTCACCGCCGTTGCCGGTTACCGGCTCGGTCTCGTCGAGACGCCGCCCTTCCTGTGGGTGCTTGCGGTCGTCGCGCTGCTGGCGGCGCTTGCCCTGTTCCTGGCGGGCCTCGGCCTGTCGAGGGTCTGGAGCTTTGGCGATCGCGGCGGCCGCGATCTCAGCGTCGGCGCGCTGCTGGCGCTGCTGGTGCTCGCGCCCTACGGCGTCGCCATCTACTGGGCGACGATCTATCCGCCGCTGCGCGACATCTCGACCGATCTCGACGACCCGCCGGTCCTGGATACCAGCGACCGGACAAGCGACATGAATGAGTTGTCGCCGCCGACGCCGGGCGAACAGCGCCTGCAGGCGGACGCCTATCCGCTGGTCAGCGGTCACAGCTACAATCTGCCTTTCGAAACCGTCGTCGACGCCGTCGAAACCGTGCTCGACCGCCGCGACTGGCAACTGACGGCGCCTTATCCCGATATCAACGGCCAGAGCGAGGCGACGATCAATGCTCTGGCCAGGGGTTTCGTGCTCGGACTGCCGGCCGATGTCGCCATCCGCGTCACCGACGATGGAGATTCGGTGATCGTCGACATGTGCTCGGCCTCGCGCTACGGCCGCTACGACCTCGGCGACAACGCCGCCCGCATAACCGATTTCCTCGCCGAACTCGACCAGGAGGTCGCCGGGCAGGTCGGCGCGGCGCCGGCCGAGTGATCAGCCGGCGGGACTGAAAATGCCGTCGATGGCGGGGTCGCCTTCGGTGGCGATCAGGCCGCGCGCGACGAGATCCTCGAGATGGGCGAGCACCGAAAGCCCCGCGGCGCCGTGCAGCCGGGGATCGGTGTCGCGATAGATCGCCGCGACCATCTCCCTGATCGTCCGGTCACCGGCGCGGATGCGCTCCAGGATCGCCCTTTCGCGCATCCTGCGATGCGTCTTCAGGCCGCGCATGAACCTTTGGGGCGC
>JAFKFE010000241.1 GCA_017308345.1 Alphaproteobacteria bacterium
CCAATGACCACCGTGCTCAACGCCAAGGACGTTCCCCTTCCCTACACCGGCGCGTCCAGCCACTGGTTCTCCGCCACCGGGTCCGGGCCGGAATTGCATGGCACCTCGGGCAACGATTCCATCTATGGCGACGCCAGCGTCAACGTCACCATGTATGGCGGCGCGGGCGACGACTATTACTACCTCTACTCGGCGATCAACCGGGCGGTCGAACTGCCCGGCGAGGGCATCGACACCATCAACACCTGGATGAGCTACAAGCTGCCGGACAATTTCGAGAACCTCGTCGTCACCGGCAGCAATCGCTACGCGTTCGGCAACGATCTCGACAACATCATCAAGGGCGGCAGCGGCAGCCAGACCTTCGACGGCGGCAAGGGCAACGACGTGCTGATCGGCGGCGGCGGCGCCGACACGTTCATCGTCAGCAAGGGCAACGGCAGCGACCTGATCACCGATTTCAGCGCGGACGACACCGTGCGCCTCAACGGCTACGACTTCGCGACCTTCGACGACGTCAAGGCGCATATGGCGCAGACCGGATCGAACGTCACGCTGGACCTCGGCTCAAGCGAGGTGCTGGTGTTCAACAACACCACGGTCGACGCGTTCCAGCCCGGTCAGTTCGAGCTGCCGATCGACAAGTCCGGCATGACGCTGTCCTTCAATGACGACTTCAATTCGCTCAGCCTTCACAATGCCCAGGGCGGCACCTGGGACACCAATTTCTGGTGGGGCGCCGCGAACGGCAGCACGCTCACGCAGAACCACGAATTGCAGTGGTATATCGACGCCAATTACGCGCCGACCAGTTCCGTGCATCCCTTCAGCGTCGACAACGGCGTGCTGACGATCACCGCGGCGCAGGCCGCGGCCGACATCAAGCCGCTGATCAACAACTACGAATACACCTCCGGCCTGCTCACCACGCATGACACGTTCTCGCAGACCTACGGCTATTTCGAAATGAAGGCCGACCTGCCGGAAAACGCCGGCGCCTGGCCTGCCTTCTGGCTGCTGCCGGAAGACGGCTCGTGGCCGCCGGAACTCGATGTCGTGGAAATGTACGGACAGAATCCGAATTCGCTGCTGGTGACCGCGCATACGCAAGAGACGGGCCAGCACACGAAGATTGGATCCACCGTCAATGTTTCGGATACCGACGGCTTCCACACCTATGGCCTGCTGTGGACGCCGGACAAGCTGGTCTGGACCTATGACGGCGTGCAGGTCGCGGAAGCCGCGACACCGTCGGACATGCACAAGCCGATGTACATGCTCGTCGATCTCGCGGTCGGCGGCCAGGCCGGCGCGCCGCCCGACCATCTCGCCACGCCCGCCGAAATGAAGATCGACTATATCCGCGCCTATACGCTGGACGATCTGCAGCAGAGCCATCTGGACGTCACGGGCGAACATACGGCCTAGGTGTCAAAGGCGATGTCGCGAGAGCGCGCTCCGGCCGGTTCGCGGCCCGTTTTCCCGCGCGGCGTGTTCGTGCGGGCGATGATTGACGTCGGCCTGTTCTCGCTGGTCATCAATCTGCTGCTGCTGGTCATCCCGCTCTACCTGCTCCAGGTCTATGACCGGGTGCTGCCCTCCTCCAGCGTCGAGACGCTTGCCTATCTGTCGGTCATCGCGGTGGCGGCGCTTGGGCTGCTCGGTTTCCTCGACGCTGTCCGCGCCGTCTACACGCAGCGTGTCGCGGCGACCGTCGACGGGAAACTCGGCGCGGCGACCTTCGCCGCCGCGCTCGGCGCCAGGAATGCGCCGTCGCCGCTCACCGACCTCGCCTCCGTCTGCGCCTTCATCCGCTCGCGCGGTGTCTCGGTGCTGTTCGACCTGCCCTTCGCGCCGGTCTTCCTCGGCCTGCTCTACCTCATCCATCCGCTGCTGTTCTGGGTGACGCTCGGCGGGGTGGCGCTGCTGGTCGTGCTGGTCGTCGCCAACCAGATCGCGATCGGAAGGTACGACGCGCTTTCGGCGGAACGCTCGGCCCTGGCCAGCCGGGCCGAGCAGGCCTTTGCCCGCAACGCCGAGACGCTGCGCGCCATGGGCATGGTGGAGAACGCCGCGCGCGCATGGGGCCGGCATGTGGCGGAAGCGCTCGTGCTGCATGACCGTTCGGCCAGCGCCAACGCCGTCTTCAGCGGCGCATCGCGGGCGCTGCGCATGGTGCTGCAGCTTGCCATCCTCGGCGCCGGCGCCTGGCTGGTGCTCAAGGGGCAGATGACGGCCGGCATGATCTTCGCCTCCTCGCTGGTGTCGTCGCGCGCGCTGCAGCCGCTCGACCAGCTGATCGGCTCCTGGCGGCAGATCGTCGAGACGAGGCGCGCATGGACGCGGCTGCGAAGCGCGCTCGTCGCGCAGCCGGGACAGGCGCGCAAGCTCACCCTGCCCGACCCGACCGGCGCGATCGCCGCGCAGGATCTTTTCTTCATCGCGCCCAATGCGACGTTCGGCGCCGAGCCCATCCTGAAGCGGCTGAGCTTTGCGATTCAGCCCGGTGAAGCGGTCGCGATCGTCGGCCCGAGCGGCGCCGGCAAATCGACGCTGGCGCGGCTGCTCGTCGGGGCGGCCCAACCGAGCGGCGGCTCGGTCAGGATCGACGGCGCCGAGCTCAGGACCTGGGACGAAAACCAGCTCGGCCGGCACATCGGCTATCTGGCGCAGGAGGTGGAGCTTTTCCCCGGCACGATCGCCGACAACATCGCGCGTTTCGACGCCGGCGCGGACGACGCGGCGATCGTGGAAGCGGCAAGGCGCGCCGAGGCGCATGAGCTGATCCTCTCGCTACGCGACGGCTACCAGACCATGGTCGCCGGGACGCTGTCGGGTGGCGAGCGGCAGCGGATCGGGCTGGCGCGCGCCTTCTACGGCAATCCGCGCATGCTGGTTCTGGACGAGCCGAGCACGCATCTCGACGGCGCCGGCGAGGCAGCGCTCGAGGCCGTGCTTGCGGCCGCGCGCGCCGCCGGCGCCACCCCGATCGTGATCAAGCATCGGCCTTCGAGCGCCGCCGCCTGCGACCGCGTGATGGTTCTGCGCGGCGGCGTCATCGAGGCGTTCGGGCCGAGCACCGAAGTGCTGCGCCAGCCGGGTAAAGGCGCGCGGCAGAGCACGGTGGTGACCGGATCGTTCGCGCCGACCATCCGCGTCTCGCAGACCATTCGCCACGGGTCCTGAACGATGACGCAGAGCCTCGTCTTCGAACGACGCCCACGCACGGACTTCCGGCGCACGGCCTTCGCCGGCTACGCGGCGATCGCGCTGATGATTGGCGGCTTCGGCACCTGGGCGGTCAGCGCGCCGCTGGCCGGCGCGGTGATCACGCAAGGCACGATCGCGGCGACCGGCGGCAACATCCTGATCCAGCATCGCGAGGGCGGCATCATCAGGAAGCTGCTGGTGCGCGAGGGCGACCGCGTGCGCCAGGGCCAGGAGCTCATACTGCTCGACCGGACCGCCCCGGAGGCCGATCTCAACCGGCTGACAAGGCAGTGGATGGCACTCAAGGCAAATGCCGCGCGGCTGGAGGCCGAACGCGACGGGCTGGACAGGCTGGCGCCGATCGCCGAGCCCACGCCGGCGCCGTTCCAGCAGGAGTTCCAGGACCTGATGCGCGAACAGCAGAAGGAGTTCGACGCCAGGCTGGCGCGCTTCCGCTCCGAGCAGTCGATCCTGGCGCAGCGCGTCGCCATGCATCGCGAGTCGGTGAAGGGCCTGAACGCGCGGAAGGCGGCCATCGAGCAGCAGGCCGAGGTGGTGAAGAAGGAACTCGGCATCAAGACCGACCTTCTGGACCGGGGCCTTACCGACCGCACCGAATATTCGCAGCTTCTGCGCTCGGAGGCCGACCTTGTCGGCCAGGCCGGCGCGCTGGAGGCGGACCTCGCCTCGGCCAACACGCAGATCGTCGAGGCCGAGGCGCAGACCGAGCGCGCCACCACGCAGCGCGTGGAGGAAGCGCTGACCAGGCTCGACGACGTGCGCACCAACCTCGCCGACATCGAGGAGCGGATGCGCGCGGCGCGAGCCGTGCTGAAACGCACGACGATCACCGCGCCGGCGGCGGGCATCGTGGTGTCCTCGACCTACAATTCGCAAGGCAGCGTGGTCGCGCCCGGCGAGAAGATCATGGAGATCCTGCCCACGTCATCGGGCCTGGTGGTGGACGCCAGGCTGCGGCCGAAGGACATCGACGCGGTGCATGTCGGCCAGCCGGCCAGGCTCAGGCTCTCCGCGCTCGACACGCGCCTGACGCCGGAAGTCCCGGCCACGGTGAGCGAGATCTCCGCCGACAGGCTGATCGACGAGGCCACGCGCGAACCCTATTTCCGCGCCAGGCTGAAGATCGGCGATGCCCTGCCCCCCGGCGTGAAGAGGGAACAGCTCTATCCCGGCACCCCGGTCGACGCCTTCATCGGCACCGGCGACCGGACCTTCCTCGAATATCTGGCGCGTCCGATGATGGATTCCTTCGCGCGGGCGTTCAGGGAAAGGTAGGCGCGCCGCGCGCGTTCCCGGGCAGTTGACTACTTCTTCTTTGCCGCGCCCGGCTGGGCGGGCTTCGGCGGCCCTCCCTGAAGGCAGCTGATCGTGCCGATGATGTTGGGGCCGTACTGGACAAAGCCCGATTCCGTGGGCGACGAGTGCTGGGCCGTGATCGGCAGGTAGATGTAGCAGACCGTTCCGTCGTCGGGATCGCGCCAGCGCTGGACGATCGTGTCCTGCAGGGGACCGGCAAACTGGCGCTCGAGCTGCATCCGCGGAAGGTTCGACCAGGAAGCCGAGTCCGCCAGAACGGTCGCCGGAGCGCCGGGAAGCATGGCGGAGACAACGACGCAACGGCTGGCCAGCCGGCGGATGAACGGGCGTCGCTTGTGATGACACGAAAGCATGAGGCCTCCTTCAGGCGTCAATTCAGGGTCCAGGACGCGCCGACGGCGGCGCCATAGTCGCTTGTCGCCGGCGACGCCTCGAATGAGGCGTTCAGGCGAAACCGGTCTGTCGCGGCATAGCCCAGGCCGACGGCGATCCCCGATACGCCCTTGAAATTGCCGAACGCGGCCGCGATCGAGGCCTTTCCCGGCCGTTGATCGTATTGGAGCGAGGATGCCGCCAGGGCCAGCGCCGTGCCGGCGCGCGCTTCGCGCCGGTTCGCGCTGACCTGGCCCTGCAGGCCGGAAACCTGCTGTTCGATGCCGGACACGGCGCTGTCGAACTGGCCGACATTCACCGCATCGGTCGGGTTCACGCCCGCGGCGACGTTGACGATGCGCCGCTGGTTCGAGGAGGAACCGACCGACACGGTGTCGGCCTCGTCGGCGACCGAGCCGTCGCCGATCGCCACCGCGCTGCCGCCGGTCGCGCTGGCGCCGTGGCCGACCGCCGTGGAGGCGGTTCCAACGGCACGCGCGCCGGGGCCCAATGCCGTGCTGTCCTGGGCGGTCGCCACCGAATTGTCGCCAAAGGCGGCTCCGCCATTGCCGGCTTGCGCCGATGCGCCGACGGCGACCGAGCCCGTGGCCGAGGCGCCCATGCCGATCGCGATGGCGTTGGGGCCGGTGGCGGAGGAGTCGAGGCCGATGGCAAGCGCGCCATCGGCGCTGGCCAGCGCATTGCCGCCGATCGCGATCGCCTCGGTGCCCGACGCCGTCGCCGGCGCGGCCGTGCTGTTGACCTTGACATAGGCCGAGCTGCCCGCCTGGACGCCCGTGCTGGTGAGGTTTGTCACCTGGCTGTCAAGGGCGGCCAGCGCACCCGCGATGTCGCCATAGGTGTTGCCCTGGACGAGGTAGCTTGGCGCCGTCAGCTGGCCGTTCGCGTCGATGCCCGCTCTGCCGCCAAAGGCCTGGGCGATGCGCTGCTCGATGTCGAGCAATTGAGCGCCGTTGACCGCGTCGGTGCTCGCGGTCGTCAAAGCGCCCGCTCCTACGCCCGTCAGCACCCGGGCTCCGTCGGTGCCGGTGAAATCGACCTCGGCGCCGTCATTGACCGCGCCGACTGTGATCGGCTGGCCCGCCCCGGCCTGCTGGACGAGACCGACGCCATTACCGGAGATCTGCTGCTGCAAGGAGAAGAGCTGGCTGCCATTGACCGCATCTGTGCTCGTGCTGGTGATGGCGCCGGCGGCGACGTTGACGATCCGGCGTTCGTCGCCGGCCGCCCCCACCGAGACGGTGTCGGACGCGTCGGCGACCGAGCCCTGGCCGAGCGCGACCGAATTCTCCGCGTTCGCCTGCGCTCCCTGGCCAAAGGCGGAAGCGTTGTGCGCCGTGGCCTGAGCGTTGAAACCCACCGCCGTGGCGTTGACGTCGGCGTTGGCGCCGAGCCCCGCGACGCCCGCGATGGCGTCGGTGCCAAGCGCCGTCGACTGCCCGCTATAGGCCAGGACCGTGGCGTCGACGCCGTAGGCGGAGCCACCGAATGCGCCGGCGTCGACGAGGCTGCCGGCGCCCGAGGCAATCGAGAAATCGCCGAAGGCGCGGCTGTTTTGTCCGAAGGCGCTGCCCGCCACGCCCGTGGCCTGGCTCGCCGCGCCGACGGCGGTCGTCTGCCCGTTGGACGCGGTCGACCCCTGGCCCAACGCGACCGCGTTGATGTTCGAGGCTACCGCGCCCTCACCGAAGGCGGAGGCTCCCAGCGCCGTGGCCTGGGCGCCGAAACCCACCGCCGTGGCATTGACGTTGGTCGCTGTGTCGAGCCCCGCCGCGCCCGCGGTCGCATCGGCGCCAAGCGCGGTCGATTGCGCGCTGTAGGCCAGGACGGTGGAGTCGACCCCGTAGCTCGAGCTGGCAAGGGCACCCGTGTCGACGAGGCTGCCCGCGCCCGCGGCGATCGAGAAGTCGCCGAAGGCGCGGCTGTTTTGCCCGAAGGCGCTGCTCGCCACGCCCGTGGCCTGGCTCGTCGCGCCGATGGCGCTCGTCTGTCCGTTCGACGCGGTCGCGCCCTGGCCCACGGCGACAGCATTGATGCTGGAGGCAACCGCGCCCTGACCGAAGGCGGAGGCGTCGGCCGCATTGGCGAGGGCACCCTTTCCGACCGCGGTGGCGTTCACCTGTCCGCTCGCGGTCGCGCCGGCCTGCGCGCCGTCGCCGATGGCCACCGCGCCGCTGTTGCCGAACGGAGCGAGCGAGGTGCCACCCGCCGCCGCGTTGCGTCCTATGGCGACATTGGCGAGGTTGTTGCCGGCCGAGAAAGCTGCATAGCCGAGGGCGACGTTGGCGCTTGTCGCGCCGCCCGCAT
>JAFKFE010001273.1 GCA_017308345.1 Alphaproteobacteria bacterium
ATTGGTGTTCACGGGTCACCGGGCGCTGGCTGGCCCATACCACCGCAATGTCGGCGGCAACCTCGCCATGCTCGACGCGTTCATGGGAACGCCGGACGCCGCCCGCGCCGTCATCCGGCGCGAGCATGTGGGGCTGGTCGCGATCTGCCGCGGCAACACGGAAGAGATATCGCTGGCCCTGGACGCGCCCAAGGGCCTTGCCGCGGAACTGCTGCGGGGCGACGTGCCGGAGTGGCTCGAACTGGACCGCTCCACCGCGGGAAAGCCGATCGAGATCTATAAGGTTCGCTGAATATCGGCCCAGGGCCATATCAGCATCGTCGGCGGCGCCCTTCGCAACGCACTTCGCTTTTCCGATGGATGTTCACTTTGTGAGGCGGCGAACCGCGATTAGGATCAGTCCGGTGGATCATTGCAATCCAGCCTGTGCTTTGGTTAGCATCTCGACTGGACAGCGATATATGCAACCAGGGAATCCGGATTCGGGTTTTAGCGGAGGGGAAGGAATATCCATGGCAGCCATAGATCGCGCGGCGGCGCCCGCATCGGCCTCGCAAACACTGCGGCATGTCGTTTCCCATATGGTGGACGCCGTGAACCGCGCCAGGTTTGTGGAAACGCCCTTCTGGCACCTGGAAATGACGGATGTCTTCCCGGCAGACCTCTATCTGCGCATGCGCGCCGCCATGCCCGAGGCGAGCGAATATCGCGCGCTCAAGGGCCGCAACAATGTGAACATCAAGGCCGACGGCACCGCGACGCGGATCAAGATCGACCTCTACCCCGAATATATCCGCCATCTGCCGGACGAGAAACGGGCCGTCTGGGCTCTGGTCGGCAAGGCGTTGCACGCGCCGGAACTGAAGGAGGCATTCATGCGCCGCCTTGCCCCGGGCCTGGAGCGCCGGTTCGGGTCGGACTTCATGAAGGTCGCCATGTATCCCGTACCGATGCTGACGCGCGACGTAGCGGGCTACAAGATCGGTTTTCACACCGACACGAAATGGTAGGGCATCACGG
>JAFKFE010000242.1 GCA_017308345.1 Alphaproteobacteria bacterium
GCGCAATCGTGGTCGCGCTGGCGGCGGGTCTGGCCATAGGTGCCCTCAACGGGACACTGTATGCCTATCTGCGCATGCCGTCGCTCATCGTCACGCTTGCGATGTGGCTGATCACGCTCGGCCTGGCGGCTTTGCTCTTTCCGTCCAGACAGCCGCAAATCCTCGATGGCGGCTTTGTCGGCCTGGCCCTGCACAAACATCTGGGCCTCAGCGCGCTGGTGTACCTGGCAGTGGCGCTCGCTTTCGTCGCCTTCATTGTCGAGCGGCGCACCAAGCTTGGCCGTATCGGCTTCGCCATCGGCGCTGACGAGGCGCTTGTCCGGTTGGCCGGCCTGAATGTGAATGTCTACAAGGTCGGCGCTTTTGCCATCTGCGGATGCCTGACCGGATTGGCCGGCATCTTGACCGCGGCGCAGATCGGCGTCGGCAATCCCCTGGCGGGAGAGGGGCTGCTCTTTCCCGGAATTGCCGCTTGCGTGATCGGCGGCACGTTGCTGTCCGGCGGCCGGGGCGGCGTGCTGCATTCGCTCGTCGGCGTCCTTGTTCTCGTCACCCTGCGCAATGGGCTCGTGCAGACGGGAGCGAACCCTCTGCTGCAGAAAGCCATCGAGGGAATGGTGATCGTCGTCGCGGTCGCCGCGTCCACATGGCACCTGCGGCGCAAGACCAGAGTGGTAAAATGAGCGCGCTCCTGTCCCTGCAAAACATCTCCAAGCGCTTTCCCGGCGTTCTCGCTCTCGATGAGATCGACATGGAACTGCGCCAGCACGAGGTCCTCGGCCTGATCGGCCAGAACGGATCGGGCAAGTCGACATTGATGAAGATCATCGGCGGCCTCCATCAACCAAGCGCAGGCGAAATGCGCCTGCGCGGTTCGCCCGTGCGCTTCGGCTCTCCCCTCGAGGCCGCGCGAGCGGGCATTGGCCTTGTCCATCAGGAGCAGTCGCTCATCGGCAATCTCACCGTTGCCGAGAACCTTTTCATCGACAAGCCGACCCATTTCAGCCGCTTCGGTTTCTACCGGCGGGGCCGGATGAACGATGCGGCCCGCATCCAACTGGACAAGGTCGAACTGGATGTCGCACCCGATACGCCCGTCGACCAACTGACCTTTGCGCAGCGCCAGATGGTCGAACTGGCCAAAGTGCTGTCGCTTGAGGAGCTGGTCGAGGGCCATCTCGTCGTCCTGTTCGACGAGCCGACGTCGGTCCTGACACCGACCGAGATCCAGGCGCTGTTCCGACAGGTGCGGCGACTGAAGATGCGCTCATCGGTCGTCTTCATCTCGCATCGCATGGACGAGGTGCTAGCGATCTCCGACCGGGTCTATGTGCTTTCCGACGGGCGCAATGTCGCTGAAAGAGCGAAAGGCGAGACCGACCCCGACGAGCTGTACGAGCTGATGGTCGGACGCCAGCGCGCCGGTTCGGTGCTGCCGCGGAACAATCCGCCGGACAAGAGCGCGCCGAAGCGACTGGCAGTCCGCGACCTGACGGTGCCGGGCAAGGTCGAGGATGTGACCTTCGATGTCGCGTCCGGGGAGATTGTCGGCTTGATCGGTGTCCAGGGATCCGGCGCCGAAGCGGTCTGCCGCGCGATTTTCGGCGTCGAGGACAGCCATAGCGGCCACATCGAATATGAGGGTCGGCCGATGCGTGTCAGCGGTCCGAGCGGCGCCGTCGGTCTCGGCATAGGCTATGTCCCCGCCGAGCGTAAGGCGGAAGCGATGATGAAAGGGATGAGCGTCTGCCAGAACATGATCGTAACCTTCGGGTCGGACTACGGTTATGGCGGGCTCTTGCTGTCGAAACGGCGCGAACGGCGCGAGGCGGCGAACTGGGTTGAGCGGCTCAAGATCAAAACGCCGTCGCTCGACCATCGCATCGACCAGCTCTCCGGCGGAAATCAGCAGAAGGCTGTGCTCAGCAAATGGCTTCTGGGTCGCTCGCTGCGGCTCCTGGTGCTCGATCATCCAACCCGCGGTCTCGATCCCGGAGCGCGCGCCGATCTCTTCAACGCGATCCGTCAATTGGCCGAGGACGGCCTGTCGATCGTCTTCGTGGGCGATACGCTGGATGAGATGGTGACGCTCTCGGACACGATCCTGGTGTTGCGGGACGGGAGGCTCAGCCAGCGCTTCGATGACGTGCAAGCCCAACGGCCGTCAGAGGAAGACATCGTGAGGGCGATGGTATGAGCACGCGCCGCAACCGTCTCGATCGAGACTGCACCTGGTGGACCCATCGGAGCCGTTCATGACCCCCGCACTCGCCCGAATGTTCCCATCCATCCGATCCGTTGGCGACCTGCTGCGCGCTTGCGGGCCGGCCATTGTCCTCCTGCTGGTGTTTGCGGCCGTGATTTGGATCGCGCCAGGCATCCTCAAATGGCGCGCGATCAATGCGCTGCTCTTCGATGCCGCGCCGCTGCTGATCCTGGTTATCGGCAGCACGCTTCCGGTGCTGCTCGGCTGCATCGACCTGTCGGCAGCCGCCATGGCATCGTTTTCAGCTGTGGTCGTGGCGCTGCTTGTCCCCGAATTCGGCTCGGCCTCCGTGCCCCTGGTGCTGCTTGGAGCGGCAGGGATCGGGGCCGCCCAGGGATGGCTGATCGGGCGGCTTCAGATTCCGTCCTTCGTGATGACCCTTGGGACGCTTGGCCTGTTTTCGGGGCTGGCCCTTTATCTCAGCAACGCCTCGACCGTCGGCCTCGGTCCTGGAGTTGCGCCGCTCGACTTTCTCGGCGGCAGGACGCATGGCGTGCCCAATGCCTTCCTCGCGGTGGTGGCGGTGTGGATGTTCCTGTCCCTTTTGCTGCGTTTCACGCGTGTCGGCCGGGACATCTATGCCTTCGGAGCGAGCGAGCTGGCTGCGTATATGTCCGGCGTCCGGCGCGACCTGATCCGGAGCTGCGCGTTTGCGATCTCGTCGGTTTGCGCCGCTCTCGGAGGGATGATGCTTCTGTCGCAGACCCTCTACAGCGCGCCGACGATGGCAAGCAATCTGCTCTTGCCTGCGCTGGTCGGCGTGGTGGCGGGCGGAACCGCGATCTCGGGCGGTGTAGGCGGCCTGACGGCAAGCCTGATAGGCGGGCTCACGGCAGTCATGGTCCGTGTCGGCGCCACGATCGCGGGCCTGCCGGGCGCGGCGCAGGACGTCGCCTTCGGCATCATCATCCTGGTCGCGGTCGCCGTTACGACGGACAGGACCAAGATCGGCATCGTCAAGTGATCCAGGCGGCGGCCGGAAAATCATGTCTCGGGAGGATTTGATGAGACCGATGGTTCAGCGGTTGGGCTATGTCGCCCTCAACGTGGCGGATATCGACGCCGCGATAGAAGACGCTTGCACGATAGCAGGCGCCCGTGTCGTCGAACGGGAGCGAGGCCGGGCGCTGCTGACCTCGAACCAGCGCCACGCTGAGCTTGTTCTGCACGCTGGCGATAGCGACAGCGTTCGATCAATCGGGCTGCAGGCTCACGATGGCGAGGCCGTCGCCGCGGTGCGCATCCGTGCCGAACAGGCTGGCCTCAAGATTCTGTCCGAGCGCCCCTCGCTTGCGTGCATCGAGCGCTCCGTCACTTTCGCGACCAGCGAGGGGCATGTCTTTGAGGTCCACACGCCGATGCCGCTCACGCAGCCGGTCCGTCACACGGGCCCGGGTATCCGCCCGCGCTGCCTCGATCACGTGAACCTGTCGAGCAGGGATTCGGAGGCGATCAGCCGGGAGCTGGAGGCCGTGCTGGGGCTCCGACAGTCCGAGAGGACCACCGGCCATGAAATCGTCTGGATGCGGGCGGCCGACAATCGGCACCACACGGTCGCGACCGTCAAGGGACCAAGCGGGTTGCACCATTTCAGCTGGGAGTTCGCCAGCTTCGACGATTTCAAGCGGCTGGGGGATACGCTGGACGCGCAGGGGCGCTTCCTCGTCTGGGGACCTGGCCGCCATGGCGCCGGCGACAATCTGTTTGCCTACTACATCGACCGTTCCGGGTTCATGGTGGAATGCATCGCCGAAATGGAGGTGATCGAGGACGAGAACCATCAGGCAAGGATTGCCGACCCGGGCGAGAACCTATCAAATCCCAAGGTCGTGAACCGCTGGGGCGCGCTGCCGCCCCGCCTTTGGACGGAGCATTTCATGCCGTTCGCCGCGCCTATCGCTGCCTGAAATCGCGAGGAAAGCCATGGATTTGCAAAACGCCGACCCTGTCGATGAGGTTCGCCGCGTCATCGAGAGCAGAAACGCTATTCGGCGATGCTGGCGTCCGATGTCGCGACGCTTGCAGATCTTCTCGACGACGACCTGGTCTACACGCACTCCTTCGGAGAACGCGACGACAAGGCGGGTTATCTGAAAAAGGTCGCAGACCGGTTCTTCGTCTATCACGAGATCCATCACAGCAGCGACCGCATCATCGTGCGTGAAAGCCTGGCCGTCGTCGCCGGCACCATGCGCGCGAAGGCGACTGTTGGAGCCGCGGTCCGTGAGATCGACAATTCCTGCATGGCGGTGTGGGGAAAAAACATGGACCAGTGGCGCCTGATCGCATATCAGCCGACACCCTTGCGGAAGTAGTTAGATCGCATCATTGACTTAAAAATATATTTTTTGTAACGATATCTGGTGTTCGACGGAAGTGAGGACGTTGCGCACGACGGGTGGAGGATGAACGATGACGGCAATTCGCAAGCGGCAGCTTGAAGCGAGCGGCGAGGGCATCCTTGGCATCCACTCCGTCAACCATTTCGTGCTGGCCGTTCCCGACCTCAAGGAGGCAGAGCGCTTCCATCAGGCTTTCGGTCTCGACGTGGTGAACCACCGCTCGGGCTATGCGGTGCGCACCGATGGGATCGACCACGACTGGGGCTTCTTTGTCCAAGGCTCGCGCAAGCAGCTCCAGCATCTGTCCTTCGGCGTCTTCGACGAAGATTTCCAACGCTTCAAGCTGCATCTGGAAGCCAAGGGGATGGAGCTGTTGTCTCCGCCCAAGGGCTTCGAGTCCAACGGACTGTGGTTCCGCGACCATGACGGCAATCTCATCGAATTGGTCGTCAGCGGCAAGACGTCGCCGGACTTCAAGGCGCAGTCAGGGCATGCCTCAACGCCCGCAGGCGTTGTCGCCGCGCCGCTGCGCAGCAAGGCGGCGAAGGTTCGCCCGACCCGGCTTGCCCACATCCTGATCTTCACCCGTGATGTCCAGAAGGCGATCGACTTCTACACCGGCGTCCTGGGCATGGGGCTGTCCGACCGGTCGGGAGACAATATCGCGTTCCTGCATGGCCGCCACGGCAGCGACCATCACATGCTTGCCTTCGTCAAATCGTCGGCGCCTGGGCTGCATCATACAAGCTGGGACGTGCCGCTGATCGACAATGTCGGGCAAGGTGCCATGCAGATGGCCGACAAGGGTTTTTCGAGAGGCTGGGGACTGGGGCGGCATGTGCTGGGTTCCAACTTCTTCCACTACATCCGTGACCCCTGGGGCAGCTACGCCGAATACTCGTGCGACATCGACTACATCCCGGCCGAGATCGATTGGGAGTCCAAGGACCACGATCCGCAAGATTCATTTTACATCTGGGGACCGACCCCGCCTGACGACTTCGCCCGCAATTATGAGGCTGAGTAGGCGGAACGCGCTTTTCGACACCATTGCAGCCCGCCGGGATGGATAAGGCTCCGGCGGCACAGAACGCAGAGCGAAGGAAATTGCATGATCAGAATACTGAAGTCGGGTCGATCCGCGGAAGCCAAGGCAACCGATGCCAGCGCCGTCCGCAGCGCGGTCGAAAGTGTTCTCATCGACGTCGAGGCCCGTGGCGATGCGGCGTTGCGGGACCTGTCGCAGAAGTTTGACCGGTGGTCGCCACCGTCTTTTCGCCTTTCGCAGGACGAGATCGATGCATGCGTCAGGGCGCTGTCTTCGCGCCAGTTGGACGATATCCGGTTCGCGCAGGCGCAGATCCGCCGCTTCGCGGAAGTCCAGAAGGCCGCGCTCAAGGACGTCGAGGTCGAGACACTGCCCGGCGTGGTGCTCGGCCACCGCAACATTCCCATGAACTCGGTCGGCTGCTACGTGCCTGGCGGCAAGTATCCGCTTGTGGCATCCGCCCATATGGGGATCGTCACCGCCAAGGTGGCCGGCGTGAAGCGGGTTATCGCCATGACGCCGCCGTTCCAGGGAAGACCGGCCCCGGCCGTCATCGCGGCCATGGCACTGGCGGGCGCCGACGAGATTTATGTACTGGGCGGCATTCAGGCGGTGGCCGCGATGGCGATCGGCACCGAGACGATAGCGCCGGTCGACTTCCTGGTCGGTCCGGGAAATGCCTATGTCGCCGAAGCCAAGCGGCAGCTCTTCGGTCGCGTCGGCATAGACCTGCTCGCCGGGCCGACGGAAACGCTGGTGATCGCGGACGACACGGTCGATGCCGAGCTCTGCGCCACCGATCTGCTTGGGCAGGCCGAGCATGGCCCGAACTCGCCGGCCATCCTGCTGACCACGTCGGAGCAACTCGCGACGCAGACGATGGCCGAGGTCGAGCGGCTTCTCGACATTTTGCCGACCGCGTCCATCGCCAGGCAGGCATGGGCCGATTACGGCCAAGTGATCGTCTGCGGCACCGAAGACGAAATGGTGAGCGAGGCGGACCGCATCGCTTCCGAGCATGTGCAGGTCATGACGCGCGATCCTGATTACTTTCTGCAGCGTATGACCAACTATGGAGCGCTTTTTCTTGGACCGAGGACGAACGTCGCTTATGGCGACAAGGTGATCGGCACGAACCACACCCTTCCGACTTTGGGAACGGCGCGTTTCACGGGCGGGCTTTGGGTCGGCAAGTTCCTGAAGACCTGCACCTACCAAAAGGTCCTCACGGACGAAGCCGCCGTGATGATCGGGGAATATTGCTCGCGACTTTGCGTCCTCGAGGGGTTCCTGGGCCACGCCGAGCAGGCGAATGTGAGACTGCGGCGCTACGGCGCGCGCAATATTCCTTATGCCGAGGCGGCGGAATGAACGCTTCGCCCGTTACGCTGCCGAAGGCGCCCTCGTTCCGGCTGGATGGGCGTCGCGCGCTGGTGACGGGCGCCGGGCGCGGGATCGGGCTGGCCTTGGCCACGGCGCTTTCGGAGGCCGGGGCCTATACGGTGCTGGCCGCGCGGACCAGGAGCGAGGTGGAGGAGGCCGCGGCGGAGCTGAGGGCTCGCGGCGGCAAGGCGGAGGCGCTGGTTCTGGACGTTACCGACATTGCCGGAGCCGGCGAGTTGATCGCGCGACAGCCGGCTTTCGACATAGCGGTGATCAATGCGGGCACCAACAGGCCGAAGCTGATGGTCGAGGTGTCCGAGGCGGACTATGACCTCGTTCTGGACCTCAACGTCAAGGCTGCCTATTTCTCGGCGCAGGCAGTTGTTCGCAAAATGCTGGCGGATCATATCCGGGGTTCGATTATCTTCACGACGTCGCAGATGGGTCATGTCGCGATGGCAACGCGAACCCTCTATTGCGCGTCGAAGCACGCGGTGGAAGGACTGGTGAAGGCCATGGCTGTCGAGCTCGCGCCGCAAGGCATCCGGGTCAACAGCATTGCTCCCACCTTCATCGAGACCCCGATGACGGCTCCTTACTTTGAAAGCAAGGCTTTTCGAGATGAGGTATTGTCCAAAATCAAACTTGGCCGACTCGGTCGAGTAGAGGATCTCATGGGGGCTGTTGTCTTTCTCGGTTCGGACGCCGCAGCGTTGATGACGGGCACTTCCCTCAAGGTCGATGGCGGATGGACGGCGGAATGACTTCTGCAAGTTTGACATTCGACTCAAGTCGGCCAAGAAGCGACACGATGCCTGATGCATTTGAATCACCTCGGCGGCCAGACAAGCGACACTGACATGGATACGGTAGCCCGCACGATTGCCAACGACGTCTACGAGCAGCTGCGCCACGATATCATTTCGTGCCGCATGCTTCCGGGGTCCAAGATCAATATCCAGGCTCTCGTGCAGAAGTATGAGGTCAGTTTGGGCGCTGTCCGCGAGGCGCTGTCGAAGCTTTCGGCCGAGGGCCTTGTCGACGCCAGGGCGCAGCGTGGGTACACGGTTTCGGACGTGTCTCCGGAAGACCTCGCCGAATTGACCGACGCCCGCGTCCGCATCGAGCAGGAGTGCCTTAAGCTGGCGATCGAGAAAGGCGGACTCGAGTGGGAGACGGATATCGTGGCTGCCCTCCACCGTCTCAGCCACACGCCGTATACGATGCCCGATGACCCTGCCGTTCTGGACCAGCGCTGGGTCAAGGCCCATCGTGAATTTCACCGTGCTTTGGTGTCGGCCTGCGACAACCGCTGGCTGCTTCGGATTCGTGGGCAGCTTTACGATCAAAGCGAACGCTACCGTCAGCTCTCCGTACCGCTTGCCAGAGCGGAACGCGATGTGGCGCAAGAGCATAGAAACATCGCAGATGCAGTCATTGCCCGCGATGTCACACGAGCCTGCGCGGAGATAGCATCGCATATGTGGACGACAACGCAGATCGTCACGACCGGACTGACATGAATACGCGAGGTTACTCACGAAGCCGCAGAGTGGAAACAAGTCTAGGAATGATCTTGAACGACGGCCTTGTGATCGGCATGGTCGGTTTTCTAGCTTAACCGTCTAAAAGGGGACGTTCCCTTCCGGCCCCAAACCAGACGCGCTCATCCCCTTTGGTCAACAAGCAATCATCGCCGCATTCTTGTGGGCTTAAGGGAGAGATACCGATTGCATTAAACTACTAGTCCTCCTGATCCGTGGGTTCGCCGGACCATACGAGAGAATACGAAGGAAACGGGTTGGCGAACCAGCCGCTAACATATTGATTTTGCGTCGAAAACAATGACCCTCAGCGACTAGCATAATCATTATTTGTCAATGGGTTACGAAGCAGTTCGCCGAAGTTGATTCAAGAAGCTGATTTAGGTGCTCGCCGGCCGCTTTTATCTTCTCTACGGAATGGCTGCTTTGCGCCTAATGTCGGTCGTTCGAGCGGCCATTGGCAGAAGCAAATAATGGACATGGCTATTGATCGCGGCCTTGGACGATGCGGTCGATCACCATGGCGCAAAGCAGGATGGCGAAGCCCGCGAGCAGCCCTTGGCCGACGGCGGCATATTGCAGGGCGTTGAGGACATCCTCACCCAGCCCCTTGGCGCCGATCAGCGACGCGATCACCACCATCGACAGGCACATCAGGATTGTCTGATTGATGCCCGCCATGATCGAAGGCATGGCAAGCGGCAGATCGACCCGGGTCAACAGGAACCATCGTGTGGCGCCGTATGCCTGGGCCGCCTCCCGGATGGCCGGCGGAACGCCTTGCAGACCGAGCGCTGTCAGCCGCACGACAGGCGGTGTGCCGAAGATCAGCGTGGCGATGACACCGGGAGGCTTGCCTATGCCAAACAGCGCGATCACCGGAATGAGATAAACGAAAGCTGGCATGGTCTGCATGAAATCGAGTACCGGCCGCACGGCCGTGTAGACGCGCGGCCTGCGGCCACACCAGATGCCAAGCGGGATGCCGATTACCAGGCAAAGCACCGCCGAGGTTCCAAGCAGCGCCACCGTTTCGAGGCTCTTTTCCCAGAATCCGAGCAGGGCGAGATAAGCGAGCGCGGCGGCGGTGAAGATGGCGACGCGCGGCCCGGCCAACTGCCAGGCGAGGATCAGGATGACCGCCATCGTCACCGGCCATGGCACGCCGGTCAGCGCGTAGGACAGCCCGTCGAGCACCAGCGATATGCCGCCGGTGAACGCGCCGAAGAAACCTTCGCCCGCAAGCGAGATCCCTTCCATCAGCCCGTCCAGCCCCGACGAAAGGCCAACCTGCCAATCGCGATTGGAGGGTGCCGCGGTGATCCAGCTGGCCGGGCTTGCCCAGGCAAACCGATAGACGGAAAGCCCATAGGCCAGGACGCAGAAGGCCAGCGCGCACAGCGCAAACGGATAGTTCAGTCCAATTAGCAATGAAGGGTTCGACCGCCAGCGTGCGAAGCGGCGTTCGAGCAGTCGGTTGGCGAGGAAACCGCTCGCGACCCTCGCCAGGAGCAGCGTCAAAAGGCCCGTTCCGATCAGCAAGGGCGCCTTCTGCCCGGCCCTCCGTGCCTGTTCGTTTGCCTTGTCCGCGGCTCTCTGCAGAGCCGCCGCCGACGATTTCAAACCTTCGGCATTGTCCGCACCTGAAGCCTGCGCCGCCTGTGCCTGTTCGGCCCGCGCCGTAGCTTGCTTGGTCAGCCGCTCGGCGCGCGCCTGCTCGGCGGCGCCGAGATTGCCGACAGCGCCGATGCCGATCTGCACGACCGCGAGCATTTCGAGGAAGAAGACGATCCAGAACAGCACCGCGATACCGCGCGCCGCCGCCCAGACCGGACCGAGCAGCGCCGCCGCGACATTGAAGGGCCAGACGGAATTTTGCGCCCTCCGGATACGGGCAAAGCGATCGACATAATAACGCGGGTTCTGGACTGCAAACTCTTCGACCAGGCGGTCTTCAGCCGGGGGTTCGAGCCGCGCAGTGGCGTCCGCATCATGGGCGCTCACGATTGTCCGCCCTTTCGCAATCCGTCCAGGAGAAGCTGTCGGTCGACGACACCGACAATTGTTCCCTCGGCGTCCGTCACGGCCAGCGGCGCCTCGTCTTGGGCCGCGAATTCCACGAGATCCGCCAGTGGTTGCTGCACCCCCAACCGGCGAAGCGCCCTTAAATCCGACAGCGGATTGCGCGCGCTGAACGTCGCTACTGGCTCCATAATGCGACCGGCGGTGATCACCTTCAGCCTAGAAATGTCGGCGACGAATTTCGCCACGTAGTCATGCCTGGGAGCCGTGACGATGTCTTCGGGCGTGTCGATCTGGATGATGACGCCATCCTTCATGATGGCGATGCGGTCGCCGATGCGGATCGCTTCATCGAGATCATGCGTGATGAACACCACCGTCTTGCCCATTGAGCGCGAGAGCTCCAGGAATTCGTCCTGAAGCTGCCGCCGGATCAAAGGGTCGAGCGCGCTGAAAGGCTCGTCCATCAAAAGGATCGCCGAATCCGCCGCCAGCGCGCGGGCCAGGCCTACGCGCTGCTGCATGCCGCCCGAAAGCTCGTGGCAATAGCGATCGCCCCATCCGGTGAGATTGACCTTGGCGAGCGCGGCCTCGGCGACGTCGAAACGCTGTTGCTTGCTCGCCGCCTGGATTTCCAGCGGCAGCGCGACGTTGTCGCGCACTGTGCGGTGCGGCAACAGCCCGAAGTTTTGAAACACCATGCTGACCTTGCGCGACCTAAGCGTCCTCAGCTCCGCCGGCGTCTTCGTCATGATGTTCTCCCCGTCGACGAAAATCTCGCCGGCCGACGGTTCGAGCAGCCGGTTGATATGGCGGATCAAGGTCGATTTGCCGCTGCCCGACAGACCCATCACGCAGAAGATTTCACC
>JAFKFE010001274.1 GCA_017308345.1 Alphaproteobacteria bacterium
GTCATCCCGCTCGCCCTGGGCGGCCAGAACTGGCAGGAAGCCACCATGTTCGACTCCGTCGTGCTGTCGACCGGCGGGCCGGAGTTCTACAAGAAGGCGATGAACGACCTCGATGAGGACTCGCTCAAGTCCGACACGATGAAGAAGTCGTTCGACAACCTCGCCAAGCTGGTCACCTATGTCGACCCGAACTTCTCGGGCCGCGACTGGAACCTCGCCACCGCCATGGTCATCAAGGGCGACGCGCTGGTCCAGGTCATGGGCGACTGGGCCAAGGGCGAATTCCACGCCGCCAACAAGACCCCGGGCACCGACTTCCTCTGCTACCGCTTCCCGGGCACCGATGGCTCGGTGATCTACAACTCCGACATGTTCGGCATGTTCAACGTCCCGGACGACCGCAAGGCCGCCCAGGTCGCTCTGGCCACCGCCACTTTGTCGAAGAGCTTCCAGTCGGCCTTCAACGTGGTGAAGGGTTCGGTCCCGGCCCGTACCGATGTGCCGGACACCGACTTCGACGCCTGCGGCAAGAAGGGCATCGCCGATCTGAAGAAGGCCAATGAAGGCGGCACGCTGTTCGGCTCGCTGGCGCAGGGTTATGGCGCTCCGCCGGCCGTCGCCAACGCCTACAAGGATGTCGTGTCGAAATTCGTCCACGGTCAGATCAAGACCTCGGACGAGGCCGTGACCGAGCTGGTCAAGGCGATCGACGACGCCAAGTAAGGTTCGCTTGAACCCGGGTCTCCCCCGCTTCGGCGGGGGAGGCCTCCTGTCGACAAAGGTGTGTGGGACAACCCTGGTGCGTTTTCGCGCCGGGCTGTTTCCGACCAACCGGAACTGGACAAGCCGATGAGCACAGTTGCCGAAACCCAGATCAAGCTGACACCGGAGCATGACGCCCGCCCTGGCGCGTCGGTCCGTACGCGGCTGCAGGACCTGCTGCCGAAGATCGTATTGGCGCCGAGCTTCGCGGCGACGATCGTCTTCGTCTACGGCTGCATCCTCTGGACGATCTATCT
>JAFKFE010000243.1 GCA_017308345.1 Alphaproteobacteria bacterium
CGCCGCCGAGCGATCCGCAGGCGGCGCTGCAAGCGCTGCTCCTGGGCACGCCGCGCTGATGACTTTCGCCGACAAATGCAGGCTGCTCGGCAAGCGCCGGGGCCGCAACGCGGCCCCGGCGACCGGCGACAACAAGCTGCGCGCCGCGCTGCTGCCGAAGCGGCGTTGACACCAGCGCCCACCGGATCACGCCGATGTGCCAGCGTGAATCCTTGACATTTTCAACTGCGGTACGATCTTCGCGGAGCGGGGGGGAATTCTCTTAATCGGCTCTGCCGAGGTCCGTGTATCCGCATGCCCAGTTTGAAGAGCCACCTGGTTTCGTTCGTTCTCAGGCACAGCCGCAAGAAGGCGTTTTCCAGTGCCGAAAACCTGCAGCGCTGGATCGCCTACGCCCGCAAGACCGAGGACCATCACCCGCCGGCCCTGCTCAAGGCGCGGCTGGACATCACCGAGACCGAAATCGGCGGCTTTCCCGTCTATGAGATCGCACCGAAAGCGGGCGAGCGCCGGCGCATCCTCTACATGCATGGCGGCGCCTATGTCTTTCAGATCACGTCCTACCATTGGGGACTGATCGCCGAGATGGCCGAGCGCCTCGGATTCGGCATCACCGTGCCGGTCTACCCCATCGCGCCCGAGCACGACTTCCATGACATGTTCGGCATGGTCGGCGACGTCTACCGGCGCATGCTCGAAGAGACCGACGCCGGGGACATCGTCTTCATGGGCGATTCCGCCGGCGGCAACATGGCCGTCGTGCTGACCATGATGGCGGCCGAGGAGGGCCTGCCCTCGCCGTCGAGCCACGTGCTGATCTCGCCCGGCCTCGACATGTCGCTGTCCAATCCGGAAGTGTTCGAGGCGGAGCGCAACGATCCCTGGCTCGGCATCCCGGGCGGACTGGAGGCGATCCGGCTCTACAGTGCCGGCTTCGAGCGCTCCGACTGGCATATCAGCCCGCTCTACGGCGACCTCTCGGTGCTGCCGAAGACATTGCTGCTCACCGGTTCGCGCGACCTGCTCAGCCCCGACAATCTGATCTTTGCCGAACGCGCGCGGACCGCTGGCGTCGAAGTCGACGTGGTCTATGAAGAGGGCATGTTCCACGTCTGGCCGTTGATCGAGATGCCCGAGGCACGCCGCGCGCGCGACAGCATCGTCGACTTTCTCAGCCTGCCGGCACCGCGTCGGGCTCGCGCCAGACGCAGGACAAGAGCCGCGTTGGCGGCCCGCCCGGCGCCGGCGGCCGAATAGCTCAGAACTTGCCGGTTTCGCGGAACAGTTCGAACGTCGCTCGGATATGGTCGGCCACGGCCTTCACCGGCGCGCTGGCGTCGGGCGCCACCACCATGGCGAGATTGTAGGTGCCTATCTCCGGCATGCCGTCCTTGGCGCCAAGCGAGACCATCTCGTCGCCCAGGAACGATTTCGGCAGCGGCGCCACCGCGAGGTCGGCCATGATCGCGGCGCGCTGGCCGGCCGTGTGGGCGCTCATATAGGCGATGCGGTAATTGCGCCCCTCGCGTCCAAGCGCTTCCAGGGCGCCGGCCCGCCAGGCGCAGCCTTCCTCCCACAACGACACCGGCAGCGGCTCGCGCAGATGCGCGCAGCCGCCCTTGGCGCCCGCCCACACGATCGGCTCGGTCAAAAGCACCTCGGCGCCGATCGCGCTGGTCTTGTAGGAATTGGTGAGCAGCGTGATGTCGAGCGCGCGGTCGTCCATGCGGCGGCGCAGATTGATGCTCTGGTCGATGGTGACGTCGACGGCGATCGACGGATGCGACTGGGCAAAACGCTTCAGCACATGCGGCAGAACGCGCTCGCCATATTCGTCAGGCGAGCCAAGCCGCACCACGCCGACAATGTCGGGAATGATGAACTTCGACACCACTTCGCGGTTGATCGACAAAAGCCGGCGCGCATAGCCGAGCAGCATCTCGCCATCCGTGGTCAGCGTCACCGAGCGCGCGTCGCGCGCGAACACGGAACGGCCGAGGATGTCCTCCAGCTTCTTGATCTGCATGGAGACGGCCGACGGCGTGCGGAACACCGCGTTGGCGGCGGTGGTGAAGGAGCCGGTTTCCGCGATCGCCACGAAAGTACGCAGCACATCGAGATCCAGCAGCGGCAAAGGATGATTGAGCGGGGCGTTCATGGGAGCCTGCTTTCAATTTTTCTGATGCAATCGATCATTCCATTTCGTTTGATTGAACATCACTCCGGGCGCATAGTCAACTCGATCGATGCGGGATGCTGCCAAAAGCAGCCATCAAACGACCATGACACAGTCCTGCAATCGACATGAAATGAAGCTGAAACAGACCTGACTTAACGCAATGACGGGCACCTCCCTGCCCGCATAGAGGAGAAAGATATGTCCATCCTGTCGTCCATCGGTCGGCTTGCGACCGAATTCAGCGCGGCCCGCGCCCGCTACCAGACCGAACGCGCCATCCATGCGCTGCCGGTCGAACTGCAGAAGGATATCGGCTGGCCGGAAGCCGCCGATGCCAGGACCGGCTTGCGCCTCGGCGTCCGAAGCTGGGCTGGAGCGAAGTAACCACGTGTGTATGGAGTTCTGAAGGCCTGCCGCGTCAGCTCGGCAGGCCTTTGTTTATTTAGGATCTTCTGTTTGCACTCAAACGAATTTTCCAGCCATGCGGAAGCCGCATGACGCATATGAACCGCCCGCATAACGGGTTAACAAGCCGATTAAAGCCCTGTAAATAATAGCAAATCTTGGGCAGACTGCCCAAAAATGTCGCAGATCATGTCGCTTTTCATATCAAGCGCTTCGTTTTTGCGATTTAGTTTTTGCTGAAGCGAGCCTATATGGGCGTCAGCAAAAACGAGCTGCCCCACTCCTTAAGCGAAGGCGACCCGTCTGAGCAACCAATTGGAGATGATGATGAAGCTCTTTGCCCGCCTGTTCGCCCGCCGCGAAATGAACCTGACGACCGCCCTGGAGCGTCAGCGTCTCGCCAAGACCATGCCCGGCCAGACCGGCGCCGTGGCTGCTGCCCGTCTCGGCTTCATTGCCTGAGACAATCCGGCATACCGAATTCAACGCCGCCCGGCTCCGCCAAGGCGGCGTTTTCGTTTGGGCGTTGCCGCTGTCGTCGGTGCCGTGACGTCCTTCGGTTGCGTGAATTGCCCATTTGCGACCCGTGTCGCAAATTTAATCTTCACTTAGCCGCCTACCCGATTGACAGGAATGGTTTTTCCTGATGTCGCTATGCTGTTCGCGACATCCTGTTAGCGTCATGGCAGCGTGAGGTTACCCCGTGAATGCCGTAAAGCATGCGATCAAGCGATCGTTTGTGTTCTTCCTCATTCCCGATTTCACCATGATCGCCTTCGCCACGGCGCTCGATCCGCTGCGCTCCGCGAACCGGATGCTCGGCTACGAGGCCTATCGATGGCGGCTGGCCAGCATCGACGGTAAGCCGGTGCGCGCCTCGAATGGCGTCGAATGCGCCGTCAACACCTCGCTTGAGGAAGAGCGCAAGAAGATGGCCGGGCCGGACCGGCCGAACATGGCGATCGTCTGCAGCGGCATCAATGTCGAGCGCTACCACAACAAGTCGGCCTTCGCCTGGCTGCGCGAGGAGTATAATCGCGGCGTCGCCGTCGGCGGCCTGTGCACTGGCGCGCATGTCCTCGCCGCCGCGGGTCTCCTGTCCAACAAGCGCTGCGCCATCCATTGGGAGAACCTGCCGGGCTTCTCCGAGGCCTTCCCGAAAGCCAATGTCTTTGCCGATCTCTTCGAGGTCGACCAGAACGTCTACACCTGCGCCGGCGGCACCGCCGCGCTCGACATGATGCTGAAGCTGATCGGCGACGATTTCGATGAAAGCCTGGTCAACCGCGTCTGCGAGCAGGTGCTGACCGACCGCGTGCGCAGCCCGACCGACCGCCAGCGCCTGCCATTGCGCGCGCGCCTCGGCGTGCAGAATTCCAAGGTGCTCACCATCATCGAGCTGATGGAGGCGAACCTCTCCGAGCCGCTCTCGCTGATCGAGATCGCCGACCATGTCGATCTGTCGCGCCGGCAGATCGAACGCCTGTTCCGCACCGAGATGGGCCGCTCCCCTGCCCGCTACTACCTGGAGATCCGGCTCGACCGCGCCAGGCACCTGCTGATCCAGTCGTCGATGCCGGTGGTCGAGGTGGCGGTCGCCTGCGGCTTCGTCTCGGCCTCGCATTTCTCCAAATGCTACCGCGAGCTCTACGCACGCTCGCCGCAGCAGGAGCGCGTCGACCGCAAGCAGTTGCTGGCGGCTTAAGCAGGCAGAGAACGCAGTCGTCTAGGCAGACTGCGTCTGCGCCGTCCGCACCGCCTCGATGCGGATGTCTTCGGTCAGTTGCGCCTTGAGTTGCGAGAACTCCGGGCTGGTCTTCAGCGTGTAGTGGCGCGGATGCGGCAGGTCGACCGGCACGTCGGACTTGATGCGGCCGGGCCGCGCGCTCATCACGATCACCCGCGACGCCATGAAGATCGCTTCCTCGATGTCATGGGTGACGAACAGCACCGTCTTCTTGCGCCGCTCCCATATGCCGAGCAGCAATTCCTGCATCAGCCCGCGCGTCTGGTTGTCCAGCGCGCCGAACGGCTCGTCGAGCAAAAGGATCTCCGGATCGTTGGCGAGCGCGCGGGCGATTGCCGTGCGCTGCTGCATGCCGCCCGACAGCTGCTTCGGCCAATGATTCTCGAAACCTTTCAGGCCGACCAGATCGACGTAGGAAGCGACGATCTCGGTGCGCTCGCGCTCGGGCATGCCCTGCTCGCGCAGGCCGAAGCCAATGTTTTCGGCCACCGTCAGCCAGGGAAACAACGTGTAGGACTGGAACACCATGCCGCGGTCCGGTCCCGGCCTCGTGACCGCCTTGCCGTCGAGCAGCACGCGGCCTGTGCTCGGTGCCTCAAGTCCGGCGACGATCCTGAGCAATGTCGACTTGCCGCAGCCGGACGGCCCCAGGATGGTGATGAAGTCATTGGCCGCGACCGCGAGGTCCACCGGCTGCAGCGCCCGCACCGGCTGCCCGCCGCCGACCCCGGCAAAGGTCCGCGAAACGCCCTCGATCAGCAGCTTGCTCACGCCAGGCTCCATGGATAGAGCCAGCGGTTGAGCGCCTTGAAGGCGAAATCGGACAACAGTCCGATCAGTCCGATCACGATGATGCCGAAGATGATCTGCCCGGTCGCCAGGCGCGACTGGCTGTTGATGATCATGTAGCCGATGCCGGACGACGAGCCGATCAGCTCGGCGACAATCACATAGGTCCAGGCCCAGCCGAGCACCAGCCGCAGCGTTTCGGCGATCTCGGGCGCATTGGCCGGCATAATGACGCGCTTGACGATGCCGTTGTCGGTCGCTCCCAGCGTATAGGCGGCTTCCACAAGATCCCGCCTCGTGCCGCCGACCTTGACCGCGACGATCAGGATGATCTGGAAGACCGAGCCGACGAAGATCACCAGCAGCTTTTCCAGTTCCCCGATGCCGGCCCACAGGATGAGCAGCGGGATGAAGGCGGACGCCGGCAGGTAGCGGGCGAAGGACACGAAAGGCTCTAGGAAGGCTTCGACCGGCTTCCACGCGCCCATGGCGATGCCGATCGGCACCGCGACGATCGACGCCAGCGCGAAGCCGCCGAAGACGCGCCAGATGGTGATCAGGATATCCAGCCAGAAACGATCCTCGGTGAGCAGCCGCCAGCCATCCTTCAGCATCGACAGCGGATCGGCGAGAAAAATCCGGTTCACATGGCCGCCGAGCGTGATCCACGCCCAGAACGCCACGAAGAACACGAAGAAGGCGATGCCGAGCACGGTTCGCGTGCCCGGCGCAACGGGATGCAATGGACGCAGCATCAGGCCCTGTCCTCAAGAGAAGGGACCGGCGGCCTGACGCCGCCGGTCGGGTGATGCGCGATCAGTTGGCCACCGCGCTGGTGTCCGCCAGCGTCGTCACATCCGGCACTTCCTTGATCAGCCCCATCTGCAGCAGCAGCTCGGCCGCTGTCTTGGAGAAATCCTGGAACTCCTTGGTGAAGAACTGCTTGTTCTCTTCCTTGTCGGCCCATTTCAGGTACTTGGCCGAATCCTCGAATTCCTTGGCCGACTGCTTCACGTCGGCACCCATGATCTCATAGGATTTCTGCGGATCCTTCTTGATCAGGTCGAGAGCGTCAAAATAGCTGTCGGCGAGCGCCTTGGCGGCATCGGGGTTGGCCTTGAGGAAGTCCGGCGTGCAGCCGACGGTGTCCAGCACCATCGGATAGTCGAGCGTGGTCGCCAGGATGTGGCCCTGGTCGGCCTTGTCGCGAACCGCCGAAATGAACGGCTCATAGGTGACGGCGGCATCGTTCTGGCCAGCCAGGAAGGCCTGCGCCGCCGCGTCCGGCTCCAGATTGACGACGGTTACGTCCTTGGTCGACATGCCGTTCTTGTTGAGCACCCAGGCGAGCAGGAAATAGGGCGACGTGCCGGGCGCGGACGAGGCGACGTTCTTGCCCTTGAGGTCGGCGACGGTCTTGATGTCGTTGCGCACGACGATGCCGTCGGCGCCGTAGGATTTGTCGAGCTGGAAGATCTGCTTGGTGGTGACGCCGCTGGCGTTCCACACCATCCAGGTTTCCACCGTGGTCGCCGCGCATTGCAGATCGCCGCTGGCGATCGCGAGCGGGCGGCTGGCCTGCGGTACCTTCTTGAGCGTGACGTCCAGCCCGTGCTTTTCGAAAAGCCCGGCCTGCTTGGCCAGGGTCAGCGGCGCGAAGCCGGTCCAGCCGCTGATGCCGATTGTCACCGACGTGGCGGCCATCGCCGGCGCGCCGAGCACGGCGGACGCCGTCAGCGCCGCCGCGAAAATGGTGGTCCTGTTCATTGTGGTTCCCCTTTTTTGATGAGCGCAAATTGTGTCACAGACGCCAAAAGGCTTGTCAATGAAGCAGACGCCGCACTGGACGATGGTCCAATCCGATGTCGGGCGGAGGCGGCCTCGGAGCGGCTCTTTGATCCGTCACGGCTGCCCCCAGCCGCGGTTGCGCCACATCTTCTCGCCGACCTGGCAGTCGGCGGCCGGCCTGTCGTCGGCGAGCACGACCGGCGGATGCGAGCCCTCTTCCGCCGCCCATTGCGGCGAAGCGGGACCGGCAAGCTCGAGCACCAGCTTGCGGCGGATCGCTTCGGGAAATTGCGTACAATCATTGACCGGGATCA
>JAFKFE010000244.1 GCA_017308345.1 Alphaproteobacteria bacterium
CGGAGTCCGGGCTTGGTAAGCGTCGTCATCGTGGTCTATCCTTCCAGATAGTGGCCCCTCGTTGGGGAGGGGTGGCCCACGGACGGCGATATGCGCTCGCACGTTCGGCGTCAAGAGCAAATTTTTTGTCGTTGTCGGGATATTCCCTACGACCTTGGTGCGCGGCCCGAAATGAAAGCGGCGAGCCCTTCGGCCCGCCGTGGCATCTCATAGCCCGCTTCGCTTACCAGAGATCGTAGCGCAGGCCGAGCTTGACCTGATGGTTGCTGATCCCCTTGCGGGTCGGATAGGAGGTCAGGCTCTCGGCGGCCACATATTCCGCATTGGGGGCGGAGAAATACTGGTAGCCGAGGTCGACAAGAACATTCTTGGTCACCTGATAGGCAAGGCCTGCATTGAGCGTATAAGCGAGCGAGTATTGGGTCTTGTTGCTGCTCAGGGCGAAATCGTTGGTGGGGTCGGCGCTGTCTGTGTATTGGGCCGAAAGCTTGCTCGTCGTCCGAACCAAACCGATGCCGGCGCCGACATAGGGCGTGATCCCGACATAGGTGCCCAGATCGACATAACCGTTGAGGATGCCGGAGAACGCATAGTTCTTCAAACTTGCCGACCCCGCGACCGCCGTTCCCGCCGGCGCGACGGCTGAATCGTCATAGCTGAGGCTGACGTCATTGCCAGGCAGATAGCCCAGGTTGAGATCGGCGCGAAGGTAGTCGTTGAAATGATATCCGAAGCCGATACTGGCGAAATACGCCTTCTCGCTCTCATTGAAGCTTTCGTTGTTGATCGTTGACGGGAAGGTGAAATCCCCGTTGTCAAAGCTCTTCTGCGGCAGATAGGCGACGTCGCCGCGCAGGTACCATCCCGAGCCTACCTCAACCGGCTGGTAGTCCGGCGCCTGGTCGGCGTAGACGGGCGGATCATAGTCGGCCGCCAGCGCCGGCGTCATCGGCAACAGGATGGTTGCGGCAAGCGCTGACGCGATACGCGATCTGGATGTCATGGTCCCCGGCTCCCGAGATTGGCGCCAGCCGCGAACGCGAGCGCCGTTTCAAGGAGCATCATTAACCATAGTGGTTAAGTGGCGGTTAAGGATAACGCTCCGTTACCGAATTGATTTTGATCGTATTTTACGGACGGCGCACAAAGCGAAAGCCGCCCGGCTGACGCCGGGCGGCTCGAGAGTTCAAGAATATTTGGCGAATTCAAGAATATTTGGAAGCGATTACTTCGTGTAGACCGGTTCCGGCTCCGGCACGTAGGGCTCCGGCGGCGGAGCGCAGTCGGACTGGCCGCCGAACTGGTAGCGCAGGCCGCCGCGCACTTCATGCACGTTGATGCCACGGTCGTAGCCTGGGCCGACATTGCTGTCCGAAGCGTATTCGAACATCTTGCCGCCATTGATGTGGCTGTAGCGGTAGCCGACGTCCAGCTTGACGCGGTCCGTCAGGCAGTAGGAGGCGCCGGCCATGAGGGCATAGGCGAACCGCCAGCCCTTGCCGCCCTGATGGAAGAAGTCGCCGTCGAGATCGCTGTTGTGCAGCGTGTCCCACTTGACCCAGGCGCCACCGATACCCGCGCCGACATAAGGCGTAACGCCATGCCAGGTGCCGATATCGATATAGGCATTGGCCAGAAGCAGCAGCGCCGAATAGGAGGAGGTGTCGACGGAGGTACAGGGCACGCCGCCGCCGCAGAAGCCGTCGGTCGAGCCGCGGAAGTTCGACTTGCTCATCCAGTCGGCGGTGAGATCGGTGCGGAAATACTGGTTCACCTGGTAGCCGATGCCGGCGCCCGCCGACAGGGCGCCCTTCAGGGAGCCGCTGGCGAAGCTGCCTTGAGTCTGGGGCGCGGCGCCGTAGGTGATGTAATCGGCGCCGCCGAAGCGCGACCAGTGATAGTCGAGATCGCCACGGATGTACCAGCCGCCGACATCGACCGGCTGGGCCTCGACGACAGGCGGCGGCGCCTCTTCAACCTGCGGCGCGGGCAGGTCGGCGGCGAGAGCCGACGCGGCCATCCCTCCGAACAGCGCGGCAAGCAATGCCATTCTTGCTGTCTTGAACATCATGTCACCCCTAAGAAACCTCGGGACGACACCGCCCGAAGATGATTGACCTCGGGTTTGGATAATGAAATGCAAAGGTTAAAAGCCGTTTAACCGTACCGATTAACCACGAATCCATACAATTTTAGATGGAATGCCGTTGTCCTGGCCGCACCGGCCAGCGACGAAAAAGCCCGCCTGGCGGCGGGCTCGCAGATCTTGAGAAGCCGTCGCGGCAGGGATCAGGCGGCGCTGCGGGTTTCCTGCAGGATGCCGACGATGTCGTTGACGACCGCCTCGACCAGTTGCGGATCATCGCCCTCGGCCATGACGCGGATGAGCGGCTCGGTGCCGGACGGCCGGATGACGAGGCGGCCGGACTTGCCGAGCCGGTTGCGCCCCTCTTCGATGGCCGCCTTGACCGGCGCCTCCTCCAGCGGCTTGCCGCCGGAAATGCGGACGTTCTTCAGAAGCTGCGGCACAGGCTCGAACTTCTTCGACAGTTCGCTGACCGGCCGGTTCTGCCGCTTGATGCAGGCCAGCACCTGCAGCGCCGAGACGAGGCCGTCGCCGGTGGTCGAGAAATCGGAAAGCACGATGTGGCCGGACTGCTCGCCGCCGACATTGAGCCCATGCGCGCGCATATGCTCGACCACATAGCGGTCGCCGACCTTGGTGCGGTGCAGCTGCAGCTTCATGTCGCCCAGGAAACGCTCCAGGCCGAGATTGGACATCACGGTGGAGACGACGCCGCCGCCGGCCAGCCTTCCGCTCTGATGCCAGGATTCGGCGATCAGCGCCATGATCTGGTCGCCGTCGACGATCGCTCCGTTCTCGTCGACGATGACGACGCGGTCGGCGTCGCCGTCGAGCGCGATGCCGATGTCGGCGCGCACCTCGTGCACCTTCTTCTGCAGGCCGGCCGGATGGGTCGAGCCGCATTCCTTGTTGATGTTGAAGCCGTTCGGCTCGACATTGATCGCCACCACCTCGGCGCCGAGTTCCCAAAGCGCCTCGGGCGCCACCTTGTAGGACGCGCCGTTCGCGCAATCGACGACGATCCTCAGGCCCGAAAGCGACATCGAGCGCGGCAGCGTGCGCTTGGCGAATTCGATATAGCGGTCATGCACGCCGTCGACGCGCTTGGCACGGCCAAGCCCGTCGGAATCGGCGAGCGCCAGTTCGATGTCCTTGTCCAGCATGCCCTCGATGCGCTCCTCGATCTCGTCGGAGAGCTTGTAGCCGTCGGGCCCGAACAGCTTGATGCCGTTGTCGTAATAAGGATTGTGCGAGGCCGAGATCATCACGCCGATGTCGGCGCGCAGCGAGCGCACCAGCATGGCGACGGCGGGTGTCGGTATGGGGCCGAGCAGGAAGACGTCCATACCGGCGGCGCACAGGCCGGCCACCATGGCGTTCTCGATCATGTAGCCTGAAAGCCGCGTGTCCTTGCCAAGCACGACGCGGTGACGATGATTGCCGCGATGGAAGGAAAGCCCGGCGGCCATGCCGACGCGCATGGCGATCTCGGCCGTCATCGGAAATTTGTTGGCGCGTCCGCGGATACCGTCCGTGCCGAAATACTGAGCTGCCATGTCCCTACAGTCCCCGTCGGTTTTCAGCGGCCGTATTGCCACAATTGGGCCGCATCCGATCATCAAATTTCGTGATTATATATTACCAATCCTTAGAAAAACATTGTCGCGGGCAATGCAAGTGATCCCAGAGTATGCCTGCCGGGGGCAGATTTTCGTCATGCGTTCGGATGGAGAACCTTGGCGGCGTGGCGGCTGTGCCCGCGCAGTTCATCACCTTATCGGGAGCAACACACTTTGTGACGGCGCCCGTGCCGGAAGCATCTGGCGCAACCGGACATTGAGCGTTATTGATCTGGCATAGGGACACTTATTGGCGGCAGCAAGGGAGAAAACGCCATGCTTATTCATAGACTTGCAGCTTTGACGGGTATCGCCGTCGCGACCTTGTTCCTGGCGGCGCCGGCCAACGCGCTGACCATGGCCGAGTGCAGCACCAAGTATAACGCGGCCAAGGATGCGGGAACGCTCGCCGGCCAGACCTGGAACCAGTTCCGCAAGGCGCAGTGCGGCAGCGATGCATCCGCGGCGACCGACACCAAGGCGGCGACCGATACGAAGGCCGCCGACACCAAGCCCGCCAAGAAGACGAAGGCCGCAGCCGCCGCTGCCGACGACGCGGCCAAGGGTCTGAGCTCCAAGGAATGCAGCGCCAAGTACCAGGCCGCCAAATCCGCCGGCACGCTGAACGGCATGAAGTGGAACGACTTCCGCAAGGCCGAGTGCGGCCCTGGCGCAACCACCGAGGCTGCCGCCGCGGCGACCAAAACCTCGACCGCGGCTGCCGACGGCGGCAAGGGCCTGAGCATGGCCGAGTGCAGCACCAAGTACCAGGCCGCGAAGACCGCCAACAAGCTCAATGGCATGAAGTGGAACGATTTCCGCAAGGCCGAGTGCGGCGCCGCCGCTGCCGAGGACGACACCGTGCCCGCCCCGACGGAAGCGACCTATACCAGCGAGCCCGAGAAGCCGACCGCGACCGCGCCGAGGGGCGTGAAGTTCCCGAAGGCGATCTCGCCGAAATTCGCCACCGAGACCCCGGCGAAGGGCCGCATGCACACCTGCCTCGAGCAGTACTACGCCAACAAGGACGCCAACACGCTGAACGGCCTGAAGTGGATCCAGAAGGGCGGCGGCTTCTACAGCCTGTGCAACGCCAAGCTGAAGAGCTGATCGTTTAATTCTCCAATAGGAATGGCCCGCGCATCGCGAGACGCGCGGGCCTTTTTGTTGCGCGCGACGACGCCCGCGGCATTGACTGCATCTCCTTACGCCGAGCCTATCCGCAGCATCGATCCGCCATCCAGCTAGCTCTATAGCCAGGATGCCCGGAGTAGCAAAGATTCCGATTGAACATATAGGGAACAAACAGTATACAAAAGACGTCGGAAATTTTCAGCCAGGAGGGTCTTGATGTTCAGTTTGAAATTCGCGGCGTTGGCTGCGACGGCACTGGTCACTTGGAGCGCCTCGCCTGCGAGCGCAATGACGATGAAGGAATGCGGCCAGACCTATAAGGCAGCTAAGGAAGCAGGCACCCTGAACGGCATGGACTGGGCCGCTTTCCGCAAGGAGAAATGTGCGACCTCCGCCGCAGAGAGTGTCAGCGCGGACCCGCCCCAATCCGCGGATCAGCGGAAACAGGACACCAGCGCGGCAGTCGACGCCACTGTAGCGCCAGCGGGAGTAACATTCCCAACTACCCTCGCCGCCGAGTTCAAGACCGAAAAGCCCGCGAAGGCCCGGATGAAGACCTGCCTGCAGGGTTACCATGACAACAAGGAAGCGGGTACGTTGAACGGCCTTCGATGGATCCAAAAGGGCGGCGGCTACTACAGCCTCTGCAATGCCCGGCTGAAAGCTGAATCATAAATCGATTGCGGCGGACAAAGGTGGTTCCACTGTTTTTCCGCGGACATTGAGCCATCATCCTCGGGCGTGTCCGAGGATCTGCTATCGAGCAGGAAGCCCTGCCTTGGTGTTCAATACCCAAACAAAAACGCCGCGGACCAAGCCGCGGCGTTTCTCGATAGGTCTTCGCGCGCCACCCTCAGCTTGACGGCTGCGGTTCCATGCCGCCCTCGGGCTCCGGGCCCTTCTTGCGGCGCCCGCCGGTGCCGGCCTTAGGCACGGCCGAACCACGGCTTGGCGGCGTGTCGTCGCCGAGATCGCGGGCGGGCTTCTGGCCCGCGATCAACTGCTTGATCTCGTCGCCGGACAGCGTCTCGTATTCGAGCAGCCCTTCGGCCAGCGCGATCCATTCCTTCTTCTTCTTGGTCAGGATGGCCTTGGCGGTCGAATAGGCATCGTCGATCAGGCGCCGCACCTCGGCGTCGATGATCTGTGCGGTCTCTTCAGAGATGTTCTGCGTGCGCGCCACCGAATGTCCGAGGAAGACCTCTTCTTGGTTGTCGCCATAGGCGACATGGCCGAGCTTGTCGGAGAAGCCCCAGCGCGTGACCATGGCGCGCGCCAGCTTGGTGGCCTGCTCGATGTCGGAAGAGGCGCCGGACGTGATGTTCTCCTTGCCGAACTTGAACTCCTCGGCGACGCGGCCGCCCATCATGATCGCCAGCCTGGAGATCATGTATTTGTAGCTCATCGAATAGCGGTCGCCTTCGGGCAGTTGCATGACCATGCCCAGCGCGCGGCCGCGCGGGATGATGGTCGCCTTGTGCAGCGGGTCGGCCGTCGGCACGTTGAGCGCCAGGATGGCGTGGCCGGCCTCGTGATAGGCGGTCAGTTCCTTCTCGGCCTGCGTCATCGCCGACGAGCGGCGCTCGGCGCCCATCATGATCTTGTCCTTGGCGTCCTCGAACTCGGCCATGGTGACGAGCCGCTTGTTGCGGCGCGCCGCCATCAGCGCGGATTCGTTGACGAGGTTCATCAGGTCGGCGCCGGAGAAGCCCGGCGTGCCGCGCGCGATGACCTTGAGGTCGACATTGGGCGCCAGCGGCACGTTGCGCACATGCACCTTGAGGATCTTCTCGCGGCCGACGATGTCGGGATTCGGCACCACGACCTGGCGGTCGAAACGGCCGGGCCTCAGCAGCGCCGGATCGAGCACGTCGGGCCGGTTGGTGGCGGCGATCAGGATGATCGACTCGTTGGACTCGAAGCCGTCCATCTCCACCAGCAACTGGTTCAGTGTCTGCTCGCGCTCGTCATTGCCGCCGCCGAGACCAGCGCCGCGATGGCGGCCGACGGCGTCGATTTCGTCGATGAAGATGATGCAGGGCGCGTTCTTCTTGGCCTGGTCGAACATGTCGCGCACGCGGCTTGCGCCGACGCCGACGAACATCTCGACGAAGTCCGAGCCGGAGATGGTGAAGAACGGCACGTTGGCTTCACCCGCGACCGAGCGGGCGAGCAGCGTCTTGCCGGTGCCGGGCGGGCCGACGAGCAGCACGCCGCGCGGAATCTTGCCGCCGAGCCGCTGGAACTTCTGCGGATCGCGCAGGAACTCGACGATCTCCTCCAGATCCTCCTTGGCCTCGTCGACGCCGGCGACATCCTGGAAAGTGACGCGGCCATGTGCCTCCGTCAGAAGCTTGGCCTTCGA
>JAFKFE010001275.1 GCA_017308345.1 Alphaproteobacteria bacterium
GCAGTCAGCAAAAGACTCATGACCGCTCGATGTTCTTCACGCTGGACGACAGCAGCTTCAGATTGTTGGCAACGGTCGGATCGTTGGGCGCCAGCTCATAGGCCTTGAGGAAGTTGCTGCGCGCGTCCTGCAGCTTGCCGCGCAGCAGATAGGAATAGCCGAGATTGTTGTAATATTCCGGCGTCGCGCCGAGCAGGCGATAGGCCCTGCCATAGGCCATGTCGGCCAGATCGAAACGCCGAATGCGGTCGCAGGAAGCGGCGAGACCCAGCCAGGCAACGCCATCATTGGGCGCCAGCCGGGTGGCCTTATAAAACAACGCGCCGGCATTGCCGTAGTTTTCGGAACGGAACTGCGTCTTGGCCTCGGTGACCGCCTGGTCCGATGCATAATAGTCGACATCGCTGACTGTCTTGAGCCCGTCGAAGGCATCACCGAAGGCAGTGTAATCGCCTTTGGCCGGTTCGTTGGTGCGCACGACGCCGGTGCTGTTGCCGTCGGTCGACTGGCAACCGGCGAGGACTGCCACGAGCAGTGCCGCGGCAGCAAGGCGTATCGGCCTTTTCCCTAAATGCCCCACCATACCCTCCGACTCTATTTCAGCACATAATCATATGACGATTTAGAAGAAAATGCCCTTCATGCGGATGATCACCGGCAGCATGATCACCATCATGACCACCGGGAAAATGCAGAGCCCGAGCGGGATCATCATCTTGACCGGCAACGCGTTGGCGCGCTCCTCGGCGTGCAGGATGCGCTGGCCGCGCATCTCGGCGCTGTAGACGCGCAACGCATCAGTCAGACTGGTTCCCAGCTCTTCCGATTGCCGGAACAGCACAGCCAATGCCTTTGCTTCGTCGAGACCAATGCGATCGGCAAGCTCGCGCAAGGCCTCGCGCAGCGGCTTACCGGCCCGCAGTTGCAGGTTCATGATCGAAAGCTGGATGCCCAGCCATTTGTACGTGCCCGCCAGTTCCTGGCTGACCCGCTCGACCGCTGCCTCCAAGCTCA
>JAFKFE010000245.1 GCA_017308345.1 Alphaproteobacteria bacterium
CCCCCGCCGCCGCGCCCGTCATCATGGGAGGAAGCAATGGCAGGGAAGGCGATAGTCGGCGATGCCGACCTCTGGGCTTTTCTGGTTGGCGGCGCCGTGTGCGCCAACTATCTCGCCGCCAAATGGTGGCACTACCCGTTCCTGTACTGCTGGACCGCGCCCACCGCGCGGTTCCTGTGGGAGCCGGTTGGGCAATACGGCTACCTGCTCACGCTGGGGCTTTTTTGCCTGTACGCCTTTAAAAGGGATTGGGGCAAAGCTATCTTTAACGCAGCCATTATGTTAATGATTGTTAATGCCCCAGTCGCGGCTGACACGTTGTTCCGATTGGGAGGCTCCTGTGGATGAGGAGTACCAGAAAGTGCGTGAGGCCATCATGCAAAAGCACGGCATCGACCCGTACCACCGGTACGGGGAGGAGCAAGCTGCACACTTCGTGGACATCGACCTGTCCACCCTCAAGCGCTGGCGCCACCAGAACCTCGTGCCCGCCATCCGCCTTGGCCCGCGCAAGGTGCGCTACCTCGGCATCCATGTCGCCGACATGATGCTGGGTAGGTACCCGCGCGGCGGCGGGGCCGCTCCGGGGGAGTAGCATGCCCAAATACGTCAAGCGCGAATTCCAGGTCGGGCCGTACTGGCTCGACCAGCGCTCCGGCTCACCGGCATGGTATCGCTGCTGGATTGAAGGGCGGCGCACCCAGCGGGTATCGCTGGGGACAGCCGACTTCGAGGAAGCCAAGCGGCTGCTGACCGACTTCTTCATTCTGGAGAACACGCCCAAGCAGGCAGCGCCGGAAGGCGTCCCCCTGGCTGATGTGCTGCGCCGGTATCAGGAAGCGCATGGCGACAAGGTGCGCTCATCGTCCCATTCAAAGGTGGCTTTCGGATACTGGCTTGAGCACTGGAGCGACAAGACGGTCAACGACCTGTCCGATATCAAGCTGCAGGAGGCTTTCCACGCTTTCTTGCGCGGGAAGGACCTAAAAGCCAGTTCGGTTCAACGCATCATCAGCGTGGGCAAGGCCGCCGTAAACCGCGCATACAAGCGCGGAGAAATCAAGCAAGTGCCGTTCGTCCTCAATGTGAAGGTGAACAAGCGCGATGCGGAGCCGATGGGGCGCCTGATGGACGTGGCGGAACTGAAAAAGCTCTATGCCGCCGCTCTGCCGCACCTGAAAATCTTCATCATCTGGATGCTTGCCACCGCCGCCCGCCCGGAAGCCATCCTCGACCTAACCGATGCGCAAGTGTCTTGGGAGGATTTGCTGGTCGACCTGAACCCGGCTGGCCGGGAACAGACCAAGAAGTATCGCCCCACGGTGAAGCTGCTGCCCTCGCTCACTTCGCGCTGGTTCGAAGGCCACCTTGTCGTGGCCAAGAGCGCGCCGGTCGGCAGCGTCAAAAAGGCATGGTGGGCTGCGCGCGAAGCCGCGCGGCTGGACGAGCGGGTGACTGGCTACAGCCTGCGCCATACCGCCGCGCGCTGGATGCGCCGGCATGGCGTGAGCGAATGGGACACCGCGACGCAGCTCGGGCATCGCAGGCCCGGTGAAACGGAAACCTATACCGCCTTTGACCCGGCCTACCTCAAGGGCGCCGCCGCTGCACTGGATGAACTGGTGAGCACGGTATTAGAGGGACAGGAGTTGCCGGTGTGGGGGAAAGGCACCGTCATGCGCGCCGGTAAGCCGCTGAACCGTGTAGGCTGGTATGCCTCGTTACCGGATGGATTTACCGGAATAGAGCCGTTGCGCGCCAATTGCGCGCCAGTGGCTGAAATCGGAAAAATCGCTGCGGAGTAAATCATCTAACCATTTCAGGAGGTTAGATGGTGGGCGATGCAGGGATTGAACCTGCGACCCCACCCGTGTGAAGGGTGTGCTCTCCCGCTGAGCTAATCGCCCGCCCTAGGCCCGAAGGCCGAAGCGAGCCGCGATATAAGGTAGGCCGGTGAGCGAAGTCAAGGCGATGTGCCGACGATCTTGGTACGGAATTTTCGGGGCCGGGAGGCCGCTCAGCGCGCCGCCGTCATCAGCCGCTCGGCCAGGTCCGGCGTCAGCGTGTCGAAATGCGAGATCACCAGCGTGGGCTCGAATTCGCGCACGTGGCGGTCGGTGTAGCCGAAATCGACCGCGACGACGGGAATGCCGGCCGCCTTGGCGGTGTCGATGTCGGTCTGCGAATCGCCGACCATCAAGGCCTTGTCAGGATCGCCGCCGGCCAGCCGGATCGTCTCGGTGAGATGGCGCGGGTCGGGCTTGCGGAAAGCGAAAGTGTCCTGGCCACAGATCGCTGCAAAGTAGTCTGCCATGCCGAGCGCGCCGATCAGCGCCACGGAATTGGCTTCATACTTGTTGGTGCAGACCGCCATCAGGTAGCCGGCGGCCTGAAAATGGTCGAGCGCGGCAATGACGCCGGGATAGGGGCGGGACTTGCCGGGAATGTTCAGCGTGTAGTGGTCGAGGAATATCTTCAGCAGCCGGTCGTGCTCCTCCGTCATCAGCGCCTTGTTCTGCGCGGCATGCGCGCGCTCGATCATGACACGGCCGCCATGGCCGACGAAGCGCCTGAAGCCGGCTTCGTCCACAGCGGCCAGATCGCTTGCCGCCAGGCTGTGATTGAGGCTGTCGAGCAGGTCCGGCGCCGTATCGACCAGCGTACCGTCGAGGTCGAAGACAATGATCGGGCGGGTCATGGAAGGTCCTGCGGCAATTGCGTTGCCGCAGCCGATACAGGCTGACCGGGGTTCAAGCAAGGAGCCTCGATCGGTCCACAGAGCCTTTGATGGGGGAGCCTTTGACGGGACGGGCAAAAATGCTAGGAGGCGCGCGAAACCGGCGAAATCGGGGTTTTCCATGGATGCAAGGCAGTTGAAGGTCGAAGCCGCGCGGGCAGCGCTCGCCCATGTCGGCGACGGCATGCGGCTCGGCATCGGCACCGGCACCACGGCGGAAGAATTCGTGCGGCTGCTGGCCGAGAAGGTCGCGACCGGCCTCAAGGTCATCGGCGTGCCGACCTCCGAGCGCACCGCGGCGCTCTGCCGCGAACTCGGCGTGCCGCTGTCGACATTGGACGAGACACCGGAGCTCGACCTCACCGTCGACGGCGCCGACGAGGTCGATCCGGACCTGACCCTGATCAAGGGCGGCGGCGGCGCGCTGTTGCGCGAGAAGATCGTAGCGGCGGCATCCGGGCGCATGATCGTCATTGCCGACAAATCCAAGCTGGTGGAAACCCTCGGCCGGTTCCCGCTGCCGATCGAGGTCAACAAATTCGGCCTGCGCGCCACCGAGATCGCGATCGGCGCCGCCGCGGCAAAGCTCGGCCTTTCCGGTCCGGTTACATTGAGGATGACGGGAAGCCAGCCATTTGTTACAGACGGCGGCCACTATATCCTCGATGCATCTTTTGGCCGCATTCCGGATACAAGAGCGCTTTCGAATGCTCTCTTCGCCATTCCAGGCGTCGTCGAGCACGGTCTATTCATCGGGCTGGCGTCAACGGCCATCATCGCCGGCGGCGACGGTATCGAAACCGTCCATGCAGCCTGAAACCAGGGAGTTCTACCGACTATGATGTTGCCTAAGCGAGTTCGCCGCCTTTCGACGTTTCTGGCGGTCTCGGCCGTCCTTGCGCTGTCCTCGCCGGTGTTCGCGCAGGATGTCAGCGAATCGCATCTGAAGGCCGCCCGCGCCGCGGTCGCCGCGATCCATGCCACGGACTCGTTCGACAACATCCTGCCGCAGGCGGCTGCCGCGCTCGAGGCGCAGCTCATCCAGAAGAACCCGGACATGCAGGAGTTGATCGGCAAGACCGTGGCCGAGAAGGCACTCGCCCTTGCCTCGCGGCGCGCCGATCTCGAAAAGGAAGCCGCGTTGGCCTATGCCAAGGTGTTTTCCGAGAAGGACCTCAATGATATCGCCGCCTTCTACAGCTCCGATGCCGGCAAGAAGCTGCTCGACAGCGGACCGGCGGTAACGCGAGACCTCGTGAAGGCTGCCGACATCTGGCAGAACGGCGTTGCCCGCGACCTCGCCCAGCAGGTCGGCGAGACGCTTGCGGCCGCCGCCAAGGCAGCCGCTCCGGCGGCACCGGCTCCGGACGCCACCGCGCCGGCTGACGGATCGGCTCCGGCGGACGGTACGCAGAACTGATCCCTCCAATCGGCCGTCGGCCGCTGGACCACAAAGCCCGGCCTTGCCCGGGCTTTTCTTTTGCCGCTCCACAGCCTACCTGTGACCCGTCTTTCTCGCGCGCAGGAGCCCGTCACGATGGCCGGTTATGACTATGATCTGTTCGTCATCGGCGGCGGCTCGGGCGGGGTGAGGGCGGCCCGGGTGGCGGCGGCTCTCGGCAAGCGCGTCGCCGTCGCCGAGGAATACCGCTTCGGCGGCACCTGCGTCATCCGCGGCTGCGTGCCGAAGAAGCTCTATGTCTACGCCTCGCAGTTTCCCGAACATTTCGCCGACGCGGCCGGCTATGGCTGGACCGTGCCCGAGGCGAGCTTCGACTGGCAAAAGCTGGTCGCCAACAAGGACAAGGAGATCGCCCGGCTCGAAGCGATTTACAAGAGGAATGTCGAGGGCTCCGGCGGCGAGACCTTCCACTCGCGCGCCGTGCTGGTGGACCGGCATTCGGTTTACCTGGTCGCCGAGGACCGCACTGTCAGCGCCGACCAGATCCTGATCGCCACCGGCGGGCGTCCGGCGGCGCATCCGGCCCTCTCCGGCCATGAGCATTGCATCTTTTCCAACGAGGCCTTCGATCTCAAGGAATTGCCAAAGGCGATCATGATCGAGGGCGGCGGCTACGTCGCCGTCGAATTCGCCAACATTTTCCATGGCCTGGGCGTGGATACCAGGCTGGTCTACCGCGGTCAGGAGATTCTCGGCCGATTCGACATGGATCTGCGCCGCTCGCTGCATGAAACGATGGAGAAGAAGGGCATCAGGATCCTTTGCCCCGCCGTTTCCGAATGGGTGCGCAAGAATCCGGAAGGCAGGCTGGACGTGCTGCTTTCCGGCGGCCAGACGCTGACGGTCGACCAGGTCATGCTCGCGATCGGCCGCATCCCCAACACGGAAAATATGGGGCTCGAGGGCGTCGGCGTGGAACTCGGCAAGACAGGCGCCATCGTGGTCGACCAGTATTCGCGCACCAACATCGACAATATCTGGGCGATCGGCGACGTCACCCATCGCGTGCAACTGACGCCGGTGGCCATCCACGAGGCGATGTGCTTCATCGAAACCGCCTTCAAGGACAATCCGACCGCGCCGGACCACGACACCATCCCGACCGCCGTGTTCTCCCAGCCGGAGATCGGCACCGTCGGCCTGTCGGAGGACGACGCGATCAAGCGTTATCCGGATGTCGAGATCTACCGGGCTTCCTTCCGCACGATGCGGCACACGTTGTCGGGCCGCGACGAGAAGATGCTGATGAAGCTGGTGGTCGACGGATCGACGAGGAAGGTGCTCGGCGCCCATATCCTCGGGCCGGACGCCGGCGAGATGGCGCAGCTTCTGGGCATACCGCTGAAAGCGGGGCTGACCAAGGATGATTTCGACCGCACCATGGCCGTGCATCCTACCGCGGCCGAGGAACTGGTCACCATGTACAAGCCGACTTATCGCGTGAAGAACGGCGAGCGCGTCTAAGCCTGGGATCGACAGCGCCGCCGGCAGGGCCGGCGGCGCTGTCCTGGTTCAAAGCAGAGTGCCGCGCAGGATTACGAGCGCCACCGAGAAGTAGATCACCAGCCCGGTGACATCGACCAGCGTGGCGACGAAGGGCGCCGAGGCGCTGGCCGGGTCGAAGCCGATGCGTTTCAGCGCGAAGGGCAGCATCGATCCCGACAGCGAGCCGAAGGTGACGATGCCAACCAGCGCCGTGCCCACCGTCGCCGCGATCAGCATCCAGTGCGGGCCATAGTCGTAGAAGCCGAAATACTGCCACAGCGTGACGCGGCAGATGCCGACGACGCCGAGGATCGACCCGAGCACCAGCCCGGTCGGCAGTTCGCGCAGCGCCACCCGCCACCAGTCGCGCAGGCCGATCTCGCGCAGCGCCAGCGCGCGGATGACCAGCGAGGTCGCCTGCGAGCCGGAATTGCCGCCGGAACTCATGATCAGCGGAATGAACAGCGTCAGCACGATCGCCTTCTCAAGTTCGCTCTCGTAGCTCTGCATGGCGTTGGCCGTCAGCATCTCGCTGAGAAACAGCGCGCAGAGCCAGCCGGCCCGCTTCTGGATCATGGCGAGGAAGCCCATCTTCATGTAGGGCTCGTCGAGCGCCTCCATGCCGCCGAAGCGGTGCACGTCCTCGGTCGTTTCCTCGATCATCGTGTCGATGATGTCGTCGATGGTGACGATGCCGAGGATTTTGCCATGGTCGACCACCGGCAGGGCGAGCAGGTCGTATTTGGAGATGGTCTGCGCCAGGTTCTCGCGGTCGGTGAGCGGCGTCACCGTCACCGGCATGCGATCGGGCGCCACCGACAGGATCGAATCCTCGGGGTTGCCCGTGATCAGCCGGCGCAATCCGGTCGAACGCAGCAGAAGTTGGGTCTCCGGATCGACGATGTAGATGGCGTAGATGGTTTCGCGCGTGCGCTCGACCTTGCGGATGTAGTCGAGCGTGCGGCCGACGGTCCAGTCCGAAGGCACGCTGACGAATTCCGTCGTCATGATCGAGGCGGCGCTGCCTTCCGGATATCCCAGGATGGAAAGCAGCGTGGCGCGCAGCGGCGGGGCAAGCGCGCCGAGCAGCTCCGAGCGGGCCGGTTCATCCAGCTCGCGCAGAATGTCGGCGGCGCGGTCGACCGACATAGCGGTCAAAAGCTTGCTCGCCTTCGGGCGCGGCAGGGCTTCCGCGAGTTCGGGTGCTGCTTCGAGCTCCGGCTGGTCGAAAATCTCGACCAGCCGCTCGAACGGCACGGCGCAAAGCAGCTCGATGGCCATCTCGCGGGGTTCGCGATTGAGGGCTTCGACGACGTCGGCGACGTGATCGTTGGCAAGAACACGGGCGACGGCGACGGCTTCGTCGTCCGATACGGGTGCGAATTCGTTCATGGCTCACTCCTTGCCGTCCGGCAGGACGCGAGCCATCAGGTCACGTCAGGGCGGACGGCGGTTGCGTTCGACTTTGACTGTCGCCAGGCATGGCGGGTTGACCTTTCTGCTCGCCAGGTAGC
>JAFKFE010001276.1 GCA_017308345.1 Alphaproteobacteria bacterium
CTCTCCGTCGCCAGCTGCTGCAGGATGGCCAGCGCCTCCTCGGCCCGTTCCGCCGGCACGAACAGATGGTCGTGATAGAAGGCCGAGACCGGATTGACGCCCATGCCGGCGGCCGCGAGCCGCGTCGTGATGGCGGCGAGGAAGCCGACGGCTTCGAGCGAGGAATGGATGTCGAGCGTGATCATCCGGCAGCGGAACGTGCCGGCGAGGCCGGCTGCGCTCGCCTGGCTCTCGGCCAGGATCAGCGTCGTGCCCTCGCGCTCGATGAATCGCATGACCGGCTCCGGACCCTCCGGCAAGGGTGCGCCGGGCGGCAAGGTCGCGAAGACATAGACTTCCGGGTAAAGCCGCGGCGTCATCGATGCCAGCAGCTTTTGCAGGTCCGTTTCGCCGCTCATGTCTTCCTTCCCCGGGGATGCGGGTGGCGCTGTTTCTTGTCTTGACGCAATTCCGGGTGGGTGGCTACGGCGAAGTCGCCGAGCCCAACCGCATTTCCTCGAATTGCGCCGGCGACGTTCGGCGGCCCTGCCTGAAACGTCTACAACCAACCGCTTGGACGACATGGCGATGTCGCTGGCGGCCGAGCCGCGGGTTCGTTATCGCCGTAGAGACATAACGGTTCGCAAAAGGTTCACCCGATGATCGTCCGCCCGCGCCCGACATTCCTGCAGCTGTTCTTCATCATGCGCGGCTCGGTGGTGCCGCGCATCCTGCCGCAGATCTTCGGCTTCGCCATCTATTCGGCGGTCATCCTGTTTCTGGCGCGGCGGTTTCAGCTCGATCTCAGCGCCTTCAGCATCGCGCCTTTCGGCCTCGTCGGCGTAACGTTGTCGATCTATCTCTCGTTCCGCAACAACGCCGCCTACGATCGCTGGTGGGAGGCGCGCAAGCTCTGGGGTGCGCTGGTCTTCGAGATCCGCAACCTGGCGCGCGCCACCACCAGCCTGATCGGTGATCGCACCGAGCAGCGCGCGCTGCTGATGCAGGCGCTTGCCTTCTGCCATCTGCTACGC
>JAFKFE010001277.1 GCA_017308345.1 Alphaproteobacteria bacterium
AGGGCAGCACTTTCTGCGGCGCGCCGTCATATTGCGCCTTGAGATCGGCAGGCAGGCCGTCGATCACCGACTTCACGTCGGCGGCATGGGCGGCGAACGGAATCGAGACTAAGGCAGTTGCGGCGAGCAGGCCGCGTATCAGGCTGGTCATTTTTTCCTCCCTTGGTGCAGTGAAATCAGCCGGCGGCAGCCGGCACGAAACTCTCCCGGAACAGGCGATTGATGTCGGCGACGACGCGGCGGGCGTCCTGCCTGCCGGCAAGGCCTTCATTGATGCGGTCCGCGGCCTGCTGCTGGAACGCCATGTAGCCGTCATGGCGCGGGCGCACCCAGGCGCCTTCGAGCGTTGCCCTCGTGTCGCGATAGAAGCCGCCGGTCGCGGCGTTGACCGCGTCATCCTCCCAGGCCGCGGCATGGCCGGGCTGGCCGCCGGCGGCGGCATAGGGTCCGCGCTGCACGTCGCCGCTGGCGATCCAATAGGCAAAGGCGATCGCCGCCTCGCGGTCGGTCGAGAAGGCGGAGACGGCGATGCCGGTGCCACCGAGCGCCGAGCCGACCGGGCCATTGCCGCCGGCGACCGGCATGTCGGCAAAGGCGAGGCGGCGCGGCCGGAAACCCGCCACCGCGTAAGGAACATAGCCATAGATCAGCGGCGCGCAGGCGACGCGCGAACCGGGTTCAGCCATTTTCTCGAAGACGGCGATCGGATCCATCGTCCGGCTCTTTCGCTCGCCCGACGCAAAGGCCTCGAGCGTCTGGTAAAGATAGTCGGCTGATTGACCGCTCAGCCGTGGGATGCCGTTACCCTCCGAGCCCTCGCCCCTGATCTTGTGGCACTGGGAGCAGCCGCAAGGCTTCCCCGGCCGGCAGCCAGCAGTGCCGAGGACGATCTTCTGGCCATGAGCAATGTTGGCGCCGCCAGTGTCGGTAACGTGGATTTCTGCCAGGGCGGAGTTCGCGATTGATTCTTCGGGCGTCTGAATGGGCTGCGAAAAGCTCGAATCGCCGGTCGG
>JAFKFE010001278.1 GCA_017308345.1 Alphaproteobacteria bacterium
GGGAGATAACCGAATTTCGGCATGGCCGGTTTTGCGCGATTGCTGTTGTCACGAATTCACCGGGAACACAGCCATGTACGCTCAAGCCTCCGCCAAGATCGAACTGCCGTCGTATCTCCCCCACCAGAGCCCCGTGCCCGTCTTTGAAGGGCCGGCAACGCCGGTCAGCTTCTTCTCGGCAGGCGCCGAAATCTACGCCCAGGGCGAGAAGGCCGGCGCCCTTTACCAGGTCGAATTCGGCGCGGTCCGCATCTACCGCCTGCTCGCCGATGGCCGCAGGCAGATAAGCGCGTTCCATCTGGCGGGCGAAACCTTTGGTTTCGAGGCCGATGCCACTCACCACTTCTTCGCCGAGGCGATCAACGCGACCGGCGTCCGCGTCTTTCGCGCCCCATCGGGTACGGACATGTCCCGCCAGCTCCTGCCTCTCGCGCTCAAGGGCCTGACCCGGGCGCAGGAGCACCTTCTGGTGCTTGGCCGCCAGAACGCCATCGAGCGCGTCGCTGCGTTCCTCGTCGAAATGTCGGAGCGTCAGGGCGGGTTGCGGCAGGTGGAGCTGCCGATGTCGCGTAACGACATCGGCGACTATCTCGGCCTCACCATCGAAACCGTGTCGCGGGTCTTCACCCGCTTGAAGGAGAAGGGCGTGATCCGCCTGCTCAGCCTGCGCAGCATCGAAATCCTCAAGCGCGACACGCTGCTGGCAATGGGAGAGTGAGAGGCACGATCCTCCGCTCGTCAATCCTGGAAGGGACGACAATGACAAAGAGCACGCTTACCACCCACACCGGATTTCGCTTCGAAGTGCGTCGCGCACGCCCCGAGGATGAGCCGACCGTCGCCGAATTCTTCACCCATGTGACGCCGGAGGATTTACGCTTCCGCTTCCTCGGGGCCGTGAAGGAAGTTTCGCATGAGCGGCTGGTGGCGATGACCCGCTCCGACGATCCGCACGTCCATAACTTTCTGGCCTTCTCGACCGACGGAATGCTGATCGCGGTTGCGACCCTCGC
>JAFKFE010001279.1 GCA_017308345.1 Alphaproteobacteria bacterium
CTGCTCGGCCGCGACCGGCTGATCGACGGATTGGACGTGCCCCGGGGCGGCACCGTGCTGGAGCTCGGCTGCGGCACCGGCCGCAACATCGCGCTTGCCGCCCGCCGCTATCCGGACGCCCGCTTTTTCGGTCTCGACATCTCAGCCGAGATGCTGGAGACGGCAAGCGCGGCCATCGCTCGAGAAGGCCTGTCCGGCAAGGTCAATCTTGCACGCGGCGACGCCACCGATTTCGACGCCAAAACTCTCTTCGGCATCGAGCGTTTCGACCGCGTCTTCGTGTCCTACTCGCTGTCGATGATACCGGGGTGGGAAAAGACCGTATCGGCTGCCCTCGCCGCGCTTGCGCCTGGCGGCTCGCTGCATGTCGTCGATTTCGGCCAGCAGGAAGGCCTGCCGCGCTGGTTTCGCACCCTCCTGCGCGGCTGGCTCAGGAAATTCCATGTCACGCCGCGTGAAACGCTACGCGACGTGCTTGAATCGGAATCGCAGCGTGCCGGCGCAACCTTCCGTTTCAGAACGCTTTATCGCGGCTATGCGTGGCTGGGCGTGATCGGAGCGAGATAACGGACGGCGACGCGGCCTCAGGGCCTTTCGCCCAGCGCAGGATGTACCACCTCCCAAGGCGCCACCCAATCCCCGGCGACCCGGAGCGACACCTTGGCATCATCCTCGATGACCTTGCAGACGGTCATTTCACCCGCGCCGACGCCATAGCGCTCACCCGCCAGCTTGAAACGATCACGGGTAGCGCGCGTCAGTTCGTTCCTTGTGCCGGTTTCGGTCATAAGGTCTTCGATCAAGCTCAGATCTTTCAGGCAAAGCGCGATCGGAAACGACGGATCGTAGTGGCCGGCAAAAATGGACGGGACATCGTGCTGCAACACGAAGCTATCCGCCGCGCCACCTTTCATGACCTGCCACCAGACATCCGGCTCCAGTCCCGCGAGCTTCGCCGTAACCATCTCCTCACCGTTCGCGGCCGCGAGGATCTTCCATAGCTGGTTGTTG
>JAFKFE010001280.1 GCA_017308345.1 Alphaproteobacteria bacterium
GGTCGGCAATGCTGGCGTCGCGTCTGGCGTCCAGCCGCGTGACCATGCCGCGGACACGGCTGTAGGAGGAAAGCGTCAGCGCGAGCCGCACCACCCCCACCACCGTCAGGCAGCGCGCCAGAAACAGCACCTCCCGGCCGCTCAGCGAGCGGAGCCTAGACCAGTTCCTCACCGTGGAGCCTCGCAAGCCCAGCTTCGGTCAGCCCCTTCAGCAAGCCCTCGACATCGGCCTTGCAGCGCTCCGCCTCGACATTGTAGCGCGCAAGCACGGCGCCGCGGATATCGAGGATCGATCGCGGCTCCTGGATCTGCTCCCAGACGAAGGCGCCGACGCCGTTCAGGCTGTAATAGACGTTGGATTTGAGGTGGAGCAGCGCGAGTCCGGCGCCGAATTCACAAGCCACCGCCTCGCTGGTGGCGACCACGCGGTCATGGTCCGAAGGGTTCCAGTGCATCCTAAAACCTCATTGTTGGGCCCACCACGCCCTTCGCCCTGGATCGGTTGCCTGCGATCCTCGGGGGGAAGCCGGGGGACAGACGCCCCCCGGCTCACCTGTCGGAGGGCATCCGGAGCCCCAACTTAGACACCCGGATGCCTGTAAGCTTAAGAGAAAGTCAGCTCGCTCAATGGCGTGTGCGCGGGAAAGCTCGCGTCCAGCGCCGTCGAGCCAGCACCGCCCTGCGTGATCGATTCAATCGAACCGTGAACCGTCAGGCTGGGGGTTTCGTACTCATGCTTTTCAACATTCTGTTCCATTTTACTCTCCAATTAAGGACCTGGAAGCGGCTGCAGAATGCCGCCAGCATATCGCTATGCTGCAATGCGATTGCTGCACGGCAACATTCATGAGTCAAGCCTGATTTACCAAACATTAATCAATTCTCGGTTGCACTCGCTTTCCTTGGTGATCAAGCCGTGAGCACAGCCACCGTAACCCTCGACCCCCGTCGAATTCAACCATGGGTGTTTGCCTCTTAAATAAGCATTTGATTTATTTATGATATTTTTTC
>JAFKFE010001281.1 GCA_017308345.1 Alphaproteobacteria bacterium
ATGTAATGGTAGCCTGTCAGCTTCCCAAGCTGAACGCGCGGGTTCGATTCCCGCTACCCGCTCCAATCTCTCACCTGCAACGAAAAGCCGTGGCGGCTTGCCGCCCAAGCGGCGCCCGGGCACGTTGTCTTGAAACGGCGTTGGGTCCCGCGCGGCCGCGCAGGGCCCAACCCTCGGCGCTTAATCCATGCGCCTAAGCCTAGAGCCAGATCCACACGCGCTCGCGCCAGCAGCGGCGGTGCCAGCGGCCGTGGCGCCAGTAGCGGCGGCAGACGCGCCTCCAGCCGCGCCGACGGCGGCGCCAGCGCCAATCTCCATGATGGTGACGCCGGTGGGAGACCAGCTCCACTTCGGCTGGATCGTCACCTTCGAAGACCGCATTGTCCGGCTTGTCGAGTTCGTCCAGGATCCCGTTGCCGGTGGGAATACCCGCAACGGCCTTGCTGGGTCCGGCCAGGCTTGCAAGTGCCGCCGCCCCCGCAACGCCAAGCATTCCGGTCAGAAACAATCGACGTTCCATCAAAACCTCCCGAGCTGTTGAGCATCGGCAGCTCTTCCCTCACCCGCAACGGGCTCCAGCGAGCGACCGATCGGTTTGAACGTACAAGTGGCATTCTCGTTCCATCACCCCACTTCGCGCAAGATGAAGTCGTGCAGCATTTTCGCGGCGGGCGAGAGCACGCGGTTCTTGACCGTGATCAGGCTGTAGGGCCGGACCTCGATATCGAACTCGGTCTGGACCACGTCGATGGCGCCGGCCAGCCCGTCGGCCCCCTGGATGAACCTGGCGACCTGGATCGAGACCGGCGCAATGGCGTCGGACTGCGCCACCATCACCAAGGTGAGCAGCAGCGACGAGGTGTTGAGGATGCGGTCGGGAAGCGAAATGTCGCGGTTCAAGAAGTTGCTTTCCATCGCCTGGCGCAGCGGCGAACCGCCGGACTGGAACACCCAGTCATAGCCCGCCGTCTCCTCCAGCCGCACCATCTTGCCGCTCGCCAGCGGGTGCCGCGGATTGAGGTCGTCCGGGATGCGCGCGATGATGAAGTCGTGGCGCGACGCGATCAGCTCGCGGGCGAGCACGTTCGAGGTCTCGACCTGCATGGTGATCTCGATGCGCGGATAGATGCGGCGGATTTCGCGGATCGCCGGCACGGCCAATTCGATCGCCGGGGCCGTCACCGCGCCGAGGAACACGGAGCCGCCCTTGCCGGCCTTGAGCTCGGAAATCTCGCGATCGGCCTCCCGCATCTCGAGCAGGATCGAGCGGGCGCGCCGGGCGAGCGCCTTGCCGTAAGGGGTCAGCGCCACGCCGCGTGGCAGCCGCTCGCACAACCTGACGTCGAGCACCGCCTCCATCTCGGCGATCATGCGCGAGGCGGCGGGCTGCGAGATGTTCATGACC
>JAFKFE010000246.1 GCA_017308345.1 Alphaproteobacteria bacterium
GCTGATGGGCACCAAGCCCGAAGCGCGCTTCCGCTTCATCCAGGAGCGCGCCGAATTCGCCGAAACGGACGTGCTGGATATCTGATCGCCTGCTGGTCCAAAACAGGCTCCGATACGGAGACGGGCATGTGACCTGGACGCGGCTGAAAGCGCTTGTCGAGACACCGCTGAGCGGTCTGACTCAGCCGACCCGTTCGGACTGGATTTTTGCCCTCCGCACTGTTTCGGCCGGGCTGATAGCGCTTCTTGTCGCCTACGCGCTGAAGCTCGACCATCCGCAATGGGCGATGATGACGGTGTTCATCGTCGCGCAGCCGGTCGCAGGCATGGTGCTGGCGAAAGGCTTCTACCGGCTTCTCGGTACGTTGGCCGGCGGTCTGGCCGCTGTCGGCATCACGTCACTGTCCGGCGCCAATCCCTGGCTGCTGGTCACCGTCCTGGCGCTCTGGATCGGCGTCTGCACGCTCATATCCTCGCTGCTGCGCAACCCTGAGGCCTATGGCGCGGCGCTTGCCGGCTACACGGCGATGATCATCAGCCTGCCGGCCCTCGGGCAGCCGGTTGTCGTCGTCGACCTTGCCATTGCGCGCTGCGCCGAGATCGTGCTCGGCATCGTCTGCGCCGGTGTGACCAGCCGTCTGATCCTGCCGAAGCTCGCGGCCGGCGCCATCATTTCCAGGCTGAAGCGCAGCATCCTCGACCTCGCCGAATATGCCGGCGGCGCTTTTTCCGGCGGCGATCCGGCGAGCCTTGCCGCGCTCCAGCGCAAGCTGATCACCGACGCCCAGACGCTCGCCGAGATGCGCACCTACGCGCGGTTGGAAGCGCCGAGCTTCGCCCCCCGCGCCCACCCGGTGCGGCGCACCATCGGTCAGCTTCTGTGGGCGCTGTCGGCGGCGCGCACTCTGCACAGCCATCGCGCGCCGAAGAATGCGGCGCTCATCCCGATGCGCCGGGACCTGAAAGCCTTTGTCGACGAACTGGCGGCGACACCCGGCGCGCTCGATGACACGGGGCCCTGGGTGGCCCGTCTAGACGCCATCGCGAGCAAGGCCAGGGAGGTGCCTGCACCCCCCAACGATAGCGGCCCAAACAATGCTGGCGAGGACAGGGTCGGCACCATAACCCGCCTTACGATTGCCGGTGATTTCGCCGAAGCGCTGAAACAGGTGATGGGCGGTCTCGACGCGCTTCGCTCGCCCGCCCCCCGAAAATCGAATGAGCGGGCCCAGCCGGCACTGGTCGTCCATCGCGACTACCAGGCCGCATGGCGCAATGCCGTGCGCGCCGCGCTCGCGACGTTGCTCGTCGCAGTCTTCTGGCTGACGACCAAATGGTCGGAAGCGGCCGGCACCGTCATCCTCGTCGCCGTGGTATCCAGCCTGTTCGCGACACGCCCCGATCCGGTGCGGTCCGCCTGGGGTTTCTTCACGGGCACCCTGATCGCGCTGCCTTTTGCCTTCCTGGTCGGCCAGGTCGCGCTGCCGGCGCTGCCCGGCTTCGGCTGGTTCACGCTGTTCGTCGTGCCGATCCTGGTGCCCGCGGCGCTCGGCATGGCCAATCCGCGCCATGTCGGCGTCGCCACCGCTTTCGCCATCAACTTCCTCGCCTTCCTGAGCCCGCATCAGCAGATGATCCACGATCCCGGGCCGTTCTTAGCCGGCTCGGCCTCGATCCTGGTCGGTATCCTGATTGCCATCGGCGTCTTCATCGTCGTGCTGCCTGCCGATCCCTGGGGCACCGTGGAGCGTATCTCGCAGGCGATACGGGAGGATCTGGCGCGGCTTTGCCTGCATGAACGAATACCCCGGCGTTCGGTCTTCGAAAGCCTCGCCTATGACCGGATCAACCAGTTGATGCCGCAGGTGCAGCAGAGAGGCCGCAGGGGCGACCCCATTCTTGGCAGCAGCATCGCCGCGGTCACCGTCGGGCTGGAGGTGCTGCGGCTGCGTCACGCGCGGCTGGACTCGGCCGTGCCGCGCGAAACGGTCGAGTCCATCGGCAATTTCCTGCGCGGCCTGGCGCGCGAATTGCTGTTTCGACGACCGGGCGAGCCGCAGACCGCGACCATCGCGGTGGCAAGGCAATACGCGGCCGGCATCGCCGACCGAAGCGACCGGTTCGAAATGCTGCGGATCGCCGCCTCGCTGCGCATCATCGCGGCGGCGATGGAAGACCATCCGGATTTCTTTGCCAAAGGCCGTGCTTGAGGCTTCAGGCCGCCGCTATCGACAGCGCGTGCCCGCGCGCGTTTTCGCGCAGTGCGTCGAGATGGATCGACTTCACCAGCGCAGCCAAATCGCCCTCGGCCGACTGGCCGCCGAGCTCCTTCAGCATCAGCCAGCTCACTTCCTGCACGCCGGCGATACGCCGGCCGTTGGCGACCTCGCGCCATACCTTCAGCGCGCGCAGGATTATGCCATGCGTGGCCGGCGCAAGTCCGGCGCCGCGGAACAGCGCCTGCAGTGCAACATCATGCCCCCCGGCGAGAAGCGCCGTCACCCGCTGCTCGGACTGTTGGGCCAAGGCCACCAGCGTCGAGCCGAAGAAGTCCACCTTGCCATGCGCGATGGTGCGGATGATGAAGCCGGCGGTGAGGTCGCCGCGCAGCCTCAGATGCTCGATCAGCGCGGCATGCTCCTCCATGCGCGTTCCCTCGATCAGCGTCACCGAGGCCTTCACGCAGGCATCGCGCATCACGCGATCGGCGCGCGCCGCACCCATCATCGCCAGCACCAGCGGCGATCCCTTCAGGGTCTCGCCAAGCTTGACCAGCAGCATGTGCCGGCAGTCGGCCGGCAGTCGGCGATCGGCGATCAGCGCCTCGCGCACCAGCGGCAGATGGCCGTGCCGCTCGGCCATGCGGCGGAAGCTCACGGAAGCAATCTCGGCGCCGCTGTTGCCGATCAGCGCGGCACAGGCTTCCGGCTCGCCGATCTCGGCGATTGCAGCCGACAGCGGCATCGAGACGACCGGACGGTTGGCGATCAGCTTCTGCGTCGCCTTCTGGCCGCAGGCGACGCGCTCGACCAGATCGGCATCGGTAAGCAGCGGCGAACGCGCCAGCACCAGCGCCGCCACTTCCGGCTGGTCGGCGGCCAAGGCGCTGATCACCTGCGGCGGCGCGTGATGGCTCATCGACAGCGCGTCGGCGAGCGCCAGGCGCACCTTGCAGGACGCGTCGTCCAGAAGCAGCGTCAGCGCGGCCTCGGCGGCGCAGCGATCCTCGAACGGCAGATCCGAGTTGATATAGGCACGCGCCAGCGCGCTCGCGGCGGCCGCGCGCTCGGAAACCCTTGCCGTATCAATCCACCTGAGAAAGTGTGAAACAACCATGCCGACCAGCTGCGCCCCTTGCCGGAACGTCCCGGCCCCGCTGGAAACGGTATGCCGGAAATGGTTTACGAACGGTTCACCATGTTTCTTAACCGGCTTGATGGAGGCGCAGCCAACGCCTATCAAGCAGGGGAAATTGGAGGAGATCGACCATGGCCGGACTTTATCTGGAAGAATTCGTCGCCGGCCATGTCTTCCACCACACTCTGCGCAAGACCGTGACCGAGAGCGACAACATGCTGTTCTCGATGATGACACTGAACCCGCAGCCCTTGCACATCGATTTCGACTTCGCCGCGAAAACCGAATGGGGCAAGCCGCTGGTCAATTCCCTGTTCACGCTCGGCCTGATGATCGGCATTTCGGTGAACGACATCACCGTCGGCACAACGGTCGCCAATCTCGGCATGAAGGAAACCGTGTTCCCGCACCCCGTCTTCCACGGCGACACCATCCGGGTCGAGACGACGGTTGTCTCCGTGCGCGAATCCAAATCGAAACCCGATCGCGGCATCGTCGAGTTCGAGCACCGCGCCTACAATCAGAACGATGTTCTTGTCGCCAGATGCATAAGGCAGGCAATGATGCTGAAGAAGGCCGCCTGATGCGCTCCCTGCTCTTCGTGCCCGGCGATTCGGAACGGAAGCTGGAAAAAGGATTCGGAGCCGGCGCCGACGTGGTGATCGTCGATCTCGAGGATTCCGTCGCCGGCGCGAACAAGATTGCGGCGCGCGCGGTCGCGGCCGGCTTCATCTCGGATCAGAAGCACCGGAGAGGTTCCGCCATCTATGTGCGGGTCAACGACCTTTTCACCGGCCTCACCGACGACGATCTTGCGGCCCTCGTCCCCGCGAGGCCCGACGGCATCATGCTGCCCAAGTCGAACAGCGGGCTGGACGTCCAGCAACTCGCGGTCAAGCTTCGGGTCCATGAAGCCGAAAGCGGGCTGCCGGACGGCGCCATCAGAATCGTTCCGATCATCACCGAGACAGCGTCCGGCGTGCTGGCGGCGGCGAGCTATGCCGGGGCAAGCGCGCGGCTTGCCGGCCTGACCTGGGGCGCGGAGGACCTGTCGGCGGCGATCGGCGCGCGATCGGCCCGCGACGAGACCGGCCGCTACACCGACGTCTTTCGCCTGGCGCGCGCCATGACCATCCTGGCGGCGGGAGCGGCCGAGGTCGCCGCCATCGACACCGTCTTCCCCGATTTCCGCGACATGGCCGCCTTCGAGACAGAATGCCGCGAGGCCGAGCGCGACGGCTTCACCGGCAAGATGGCGATCCATCCGGCGCAGGTGCCGGTCATCAACGCCGCCTTCACGCCGTCCGCCGAGGCGGTCGGGCGATCGCAGGCGATCGTCGACGCCTTCGCCGCGGCGGGAAACCCGGGCGTCGTCGGCATCGACGGCAAGATGTATGACCGACCGCATCTGCGGCTGGCCGAGCGCTTGCTGGCCCGCGCCAGGGCGGCGGGCAGCCCTGCCTGAGGGCTACCAGACCATGCCCCCCTAGGCTGGTTGCCTCCTGTTCTAGTCCCTTCCCCAGCGTGGTCTTCGCATCGAGAAGATGTCGTCGACGCTGGCATAGTCCATATAGCCAAGCCGGCTGACAGTGCCGGCTTTAGTGATGTCGAAGAGACCCTCCTTGAGATAAGCGTCGTCGATGTAGACGCCCACGACCTCCCCCGCGACGACGACGGCGCCTGCCGAGGAGCCATCCAGTGCCCTCGGCCGAAAGATTTCCGTCACCCGGCATTCGAGTGCCGCCGGCGCCTCGGCCACGCGCGGCGGCGCGACGAGGCGCGACGGCGCCGTCGCAAGATGCGCATAGCCGAACTCGCTGACGCCGCGCGGCGCGTCGACGGATGTGAGGTTCATCTTCTGCGCAAGGTCGCGGCTCACCAGATTGGCGACGAACTCGCCCGTTTCCGCCGCGATCGTAGCGCTGTCCTTCTCGCCTTCGGACGAAAACCAGACGATGAACGGCCGCGTCGAAAAAGCGTTGAAAAACGAATAAGGAGCAAGATTGACCTTACCATCCTTGTCGATGGTCGAGATCCAGCCGATCGGGCGTGGGGCCACGATCGCCTTCGACGGATCGTGGGGCAGGCCGTGGCCTTTTGAAGGTTCGTAGAACATCAGGTCCTAACCTGCCCAGGGACCGGTATAGTCGGCGTAGAGCTTCGCCGGGTCCGGTCTCGGGCGCTCGGGCGCGGGTCCTTGGTAGGAGCCGATATGGACGAATCCGACGACGCGCTCTTGCGGCGACAGCCCCAGGATCGCCCTGCCCTCGGCGACGTCGGAATACCAGTTGCTGATCATGTTGGTGCCGTAGCCCAGCGCGTTGGCCGCTATCATCAGGTTCATGGCCGCCATGCCGCCCGACAGGAACATCTCCCATTGCGGAATCTTCGGGTTTTCCTTCGGCACCGACACGACGCCGATCACCAGGGGCGCGCGCGAGAAACGCGCCAGTTCCTGGTTGCGCCGGCCCTCCGGCAGCGGCCCCTCGCGCTGCTCGGCAAGCGCGGCCAGCTTCTTGCCGATCTCGACGCGCGCCTCGCCACGATAGAGGATGAAGCGCCAAGGCTCGAGCCGGCCATGGTCGGGAACGCGCGAGGCAGCCGCGATCATCGTCGCGATCTCGGCGTCGCCCGGCGCCGGCTCCTTGAGGTCGGGGATCGGCGCGGAATTGCGGGTGAGCAGGAAGTCGATGATCGGCGACGCCATGGGCGCAAGTCTCCTGGAAGCATTCGATTTTGAGCTGAAGCACGCCATCGGGAGGTCGAGCGGCTCGGGCGGTGGCGTTTTGCGCCGGATAAGGAGCCGTTGGGAAGGCAACGCACTCCTAGGCCTTGAAATTGCCACCGCCTTGGGCTTCAACGCAAGGCATGTTTGAGGGGACACTGCGCCTTTTCGTGATCGCACTCGTCGCTGCGTTGTTCGCGGTGCCGGTTTCCTTCGCGCTGGCCCAGAATGCCAACGATGTCGGCGATCTCAAACTTCCAGGCATTTCAAGCTACGCGACGCCGAAGACCGGGGCGCCGCTTGCGATCGGCAATGGCGGTGCCATCACGCTGTCGGCGCAGTTGACCGACAAGGGTGCCGACATCACCCGCGGCATCGTCTGGCGCGTCTTCAAGCCGGAACCGGCCAGCGACGGCAAGCTGCCGATGGTGGCGTCCGCCCATGGCGGCACCGCGGTGTTCCAGCTCGACCCCGGCAGCTACCTTGTCCATGCCTCCTATGGACGCGCCGGCGCCACGAAACGCATCACTGTCGGCAAGGAGGCAAGGCGCGAGAGCCTGGTGCTCGATGCCGGCGGCCTGAAACTCGACGCGGTCACCTCCGGTGGCGCGCCCATCCCGTCGAAGAAGTTGCGCTTCTCGATCTACGAGGGCCACGCCGAGGCCAATGGCGACCGGGCGCTGATCGCCCCCGACGTCGCGCCGAACACCGTGGTGCGGCTGAACGCCGGCACCTACCACGTCGTCTCCACTTATGGCGCGGTCAATGCCATGATCCGTTCCGACATCCGCGTCGAGGCCGGCAAGCTGACCGAGGCGACCGTCGAGCACCGCGCCGCCGAGATGACGATGAAGCTGGTGCGCGAGGCCGGCGGCGAAGCGATTGCAGACACGTCCTGGTCGCTGCTCAACGAGTCCGGGGATCCGATCAAGGAGGCGGTCGGCGCCTTCGCCTCGATGGTGCTGGCCGAGGGCCAGTACACCATCATCGCCAAGAACCGCGACCGCATCTACCAGAAGGATTTTACGGTTGTTGCCGGTCAGAACCGCGAAATCGAGGTCGTGGCCA
>JAFKFE010001282.1 GCA_017308345.1 Alphaproteobacteria bacterium
CCGCGACATAGGCGTGCCGGCGCGAGATCAGTTGCCCGATCAGCGACAGCATGTCGGCCTTGCCGTCGGCGCGGGGCGCGACGAACTCGGTCGCGCGCGGCTCGTAGGTCGGCGGCAGGCAGCCGAGCGCGGCGACATCCTTATGGTACTGGTCGGCGGTCTTTTCGGTGACCTTGCGGATCGCATCATTGAGCGAGAGCTTTCCGGCCGCGATCTCGCCGCCGAAATCGCGAAGCGCGCGCGCGTTGATCTTGTCGTCGACATCCGTGATGTTGCGCACATACGTTACGTGCGTTTCGCCGTAGAGATGGCGCAGCAGACGGAAAAGCACGTCGAAGACGATCGCCGGACGCGCATTGCCGATATGGGCAAAGTCGTAGACTGTCGGGCCACAGACATACATGCGCACATTTCGCGGATCGATCGGAACGAAAGGTTCCTTCGCCCGCGTCAGCGTGTTGTAGAGGCTGAGGCCCTTCGATGCGTCAGACATGCGTGCCCTTCCGATCCCTTAGACTTGGATGGAACCTTCCTTGCGCCGAGGCGCAAATCGGGCTCCAGCCTGCTGGCCGGGGCGTTTGTCCAATCTGGGGAAAGATGAGGCGAAAACGTCCGGACCAGCGCGAGGCTAGCCAATAATGCAAATGCCACAAATGGCGAAAGACGTTTTCATGGCCGGCTTTATCGCGCCGGCCGGTGTTGCCGTCAAGTCGCTCCGTCCGGGAAAGATGCCGCCGGATCGCGGGTAAAGACAGGCCGAAACATTTTATTAAACATGTCGGCACAGTGATGAAACATTCGCCGGCTAGACCCGCCGGACGTCACGATTTGGTCCGAATCGACCGGCAAACGCCGAACACGGAACCGTTACCAGGGAAGAGAACCATGGCCCGAAGCAAGCAGGAACAGAGCCGACAAACGCAGCCCGCGCTGGCCAGCCACTACCGCGCGATCGGCCCGGCGGCAATCGTCGCGGCCCTTCTCCACACCGCCAAGAAGAAGAAGCC
>JAFKFE010001283.1 GCA_017308345.1 Alphaproteobacteria bacterium
CCGACGAGGAAAGCGGCCAGACCATCATCGCCGGCATGGGCGAGCTGCATCTCGACATCATCGTCGACCGCATGCGCCGTGAGTTCAAGGTGGAAGCCAATGTCGGCGCTCCGCAGGTGGCTTATCGCGAGACGATCACCCGCACGCACGAGCAGGACTACACGCACAAGAAGCAGACCGGCGGTACCGGCCAGTTCGCTCGTGTCAAGATCATCTTCGAGCCGAACACCGAGAGCGAAGAGTTCGTGTTCGAGTCCAAGATCGTCGGCGGCGCGGTTCCGAAGGAATACATCCCGGGCGTCGAGAAGGGCATTAACGGCGTCATGGGCTCCGGTCCGTTCGCAGGCTTCCCGATGATCGGCGTCAAGGCGACCCTCAGCGACGGCGCCTTCCACGACGTCGACTCCTCGGTGTTGGCCTTCGAAATCGCCTCCCGTGCCTGCTTCAAGGAAGCGGCTCCGCGCCTCGGCGTGCAGCTCCTGGAGCCGATCATGAAGGTCGAGGTTGTGACGCCGGAAGATTATGTCGGTGGCGTCATTGGCGACCTGAACGGCCGCCGTGGCCAGATCCAGGGCCAGGAAGCGCGTGGCGTTGCCGTCGTCATCAACGCGATGGTGCCGTTGGCGAACATGTTCAAGTACGTCGACAATCTGCGTTCGATGTCGCAGGGCCGCGCCCAGTACACGATGCAGTTCGATCACTACGAGCCGGTCCCTACGGCGGTGGCCCAGGAAGTCCAGAAAAAGTACGCGTGAGAATGCCTGTGCCACCGGAACCGCGGTTCTTGCGCGTTTCCGGTTCGGCTGGAGCGAATATCAATTTCCCCGAGCGGGATGAGTAGAGACGGAGAAATACAGTGGCAAAAGGTAAATTCGAGCGCACCAAGCCGCATGTGAACATTGGCACGATCGGCCACGTCGATCATGGCAAGACGTCGCTGACGGCGGCGATCACGAAGTATTTTGGCGAATACAAGCGCTATGACCAGATCGACGCGGCGCCGGAA
>JAFKFE010001284.1 GCA_017308345.1 Alphaproteobacteria bacterium
CTGTCGAAGTGTCGTTCGAGATCGCCGACGACCAAGCGCTCGCAGCCCGTATCGTCGAGGCGATTTTCCAGGCCCATTCCTACCAGGAGCCCGTCACCCGCAGCCAGCCGCTGCGCGCCAGCCGCTCCAAAGGCCTGGTCGACCACGCCAATCCGAACCGCTGGTGGAACACGACGGGCGACTGGAAAAAGGCGGGCCAGTTGGTCGAGCAGAACGCTTGAAGCGGTGAAATCAGCCGTGCCGGAATGAGGCAAGCAACGCGCTCGGGGTTGACTTTCCGGGCGCGTTCTTTATGTGTCGCGCCAAGTTTCCCGCGTCCGGGTGTTTTCCCCGTGCTCCAGCGGCCAAAACTCCACGAACATTAACGGACGAAAATCATGGCCAAAGCCGCAAACATCAAGATCAAGCTCCTGTCGACCGCCGACACCGGATTCTTCTACGTGACCAGCAAGAACAGCCGTACCAAGACGGACAAGCTCTCGTTCCGCAAGTACGATCCGGTCGCCAAGAAGCACGTCGAGTTCAAGGAAACCAAGATCAAGTAATCTGGTTATACCGAGAAATCAAAACGCCGCCCCCGGGGCGGCGTTTTTGTTTTGGGGAAGCGCCGGCGACAAAGGAGCCGCGCCGCCATTCAGCGCAAGGTTCCGATGTCGGTTGTTCGAAAAGGGGGCCGGTCGGCGTTTGGCAGCGGTACGAGGAGGCCACTATGTGCCAGCGCCGGCCGGCCGACCCCACGGACCCAGGAGATGCGGCGGACCTGAGCATCATGGGGTATTTATTGGATCGGGCCGGCTAGTCTACCCTCGTGCCGGCCTCGTCTTCTGTCCATGCGTCGCAGATTTGCGCAAGACCTTATAAAAATCAACCATTTCTTAACCACCGCTCGCGAATCGCTTGGGTTAAGGTAAATTTGTAACCCTGTCGGAACGGCCGGGAATCGGCGCCTTTTCCAAAAGCATGTCTCCCGAAAGTGGTAATCGGTTGCGGGACAAAGACATGCGCG
>JAFKFE010000247.1 GCA_017308345.1 Alphaproteobacteria bacterium
TTTCCTTGCGCCGCAGAAATGGAACGCCGAAAATGGAGCGTTTCAATTCGCGTCCGAGAAACACGTTCTCGGCGATCGAAAGGTTCTCCGAAAGCGCGAGTTCCTGGAAGATCGTCGCGATCCTCGACGCCGCCGCGTCCTTTGGGGACGAGAACGTCACCGGGTGGCCCTCGATGAGGATCTCGCCATCGCTTGGCGGATGCGCGCCCGCCAGGATCTTGATGAAGGTCGATTTGCCGGCGCCGTTGTCGCCAAGCAGCGCCAACACCTCGCCGGGACGGATATCCAGGTCGACGTTCGAGAGCGCGGTCAGCGCGCCGAAACGTTTGGCGATGTTCCTGGCCACCAGAAATGGTTCTGTCATCGGGGTTCCCGGTATTGCTGTTCGGCGGGATGAAGACGTATGAGCCATCCCGCTTTGTCCTCTGCGTGGCGGATACGCCTAGGCGAGCCCGCTGACCCAGCGGAGCACATTGGCCCAGAGCCGCGCGTAGCCGGGCCATTCGACAAAGCTGTTGGGCAGCCAGTGCGGGCCGATGTCCGAGGTCCATACCAGCGTGCGGCCGTTGCCGTGGCGCCCGGTGACCAGAAGGGGATGGCCGCCCTGATCGTGCGGCAGCCGGGCGAGGATCTCGACATCATCCCTGTCGCGGGCGATCACCTCGTTGGCGCCGAGAAGGATCGGCCATTCGCCAGTGATGCCGGCGAGGATCGGATGATCGCCCGGGCCGGTGATCGAGGGCCGGAATCCCTCGGGAATCTCGAGCCGGTCGTCATGGGGAAGGCAGGTCACCGGCAGGGCCTCCTCGACGGCGGTGCGATGCCAGCGTGCCTTGCCGTCGATGCCCTGGAAGCTGAAATAGCCGCCGATCATGACCAGACCGCCGCCGGCCAGCGTCCAGTCGCGCAGCAGCTTCAGCCGGTTGGGCACCGTCTTGCCATGCAGCCACACATCGGGATGGAGCAGGAGCGAGTTGGCGCCGATATCGGAGAGGATAATCGCCTTGTACCGCGACAGGCCCTCCATGGTGAAAGGCAGTTTTTCGACAGCATCGTGGGCCGGCATGTAATCGAGATCGAACTCGCTGTCCTTCAGGGCATCGACGAGCGGTGTCGCGCCCAGATGAAAGGTAACGCTGCCGAACTGATCGAATCCCTTGTAGTGGGTGGCCGAACTCATCCAGCTTTCGCCGACCAGAAGGGCCCTTGTCTTCGTCACGGTCATATTCTCCCTCTCGCGCCGCCTGACCACGGCATTGAATCTCGTGCTACAAGCCACCGCTAAACTGTCGATCTAGATGGCCATCATGGCTGTGCTGCCCTGCATTGCGGCCGCCTTCAGTGCTTCAAAGTTTGCGATATAGCCCTGGGCGCCTTCGACCGTCGTGGTCAGGCTGGCGCCGATCGCCGCATAACGCGCCGCATCCGCCAGCGGCGCGCCGTGCAACCAGAGGCTGAGGAAGATGCCGGCAAAGCTGTCGCCCGCACCGGTCGCGTCGACGCGATCGACGGGAAGGGCGGGCACCTCGATCTGGGGGCCGCCATTGGCCGGGAAGACGACCGCGCCGAATTCGCCGAGCGTCAGCACAACCGTTCCACGCGGCCGCACGCGAGACAGTATCTGCCTGGTGTCTTCGATCATGGTCGCCATCCGGGCCCGCAAATCGAAGATTTCCCGTATCGTCACATCGTTGATGAAGGTCAGATCGATCTGCCCGATCATCTGGGTGAAGACTTCCGGCTTGCGCGCGCTTCTGGGAAGGCCGGCGGAATGCAGGCTCACCTTCCAGCCCGCCTGGTGAAAGCGCGCGATGGAGGCGGTCATCGTTTCATAGTGAAAGCCTTCGATGTGGAGGCAGGCAGGGCGCTGCTCCGGCTCGATGACCAGATTGGCGGTCAGATCGACTTCGCCCAGTTCGAATGGCTCGCTGATGATCGTGCGGCTGCCATTGCGCTCGATGATCACGATCGCCTGCGACAATCGATTGTTGGGCGTGCTGCGGATCGGCAGGGCGTGGACGCCAAGTTTCGCAAGCTCGCGAAGCGCCCAGTCGCTTTCGGGATCCTCGCCGACGGCCGTCGCCAGTTCCACGTCGAGAGCGTAGGGCGCGCCGACACCGGCCGCGGCTACGGCAAGGTTGGCGGCGGGGCCGCCCAGGGCCTTCTCGATATGGCTGGCCGTGATGCGGTCGTCCCTGTGCGGCAGCACCTCGACCCGGCACAGGAAGTCGACGCTGACCCGGCCTGCCACCAGGAGCCTCGGCAAGTGATCGAGATTCTTTTGCCTTGCGGGGAGGCGGCCCGGTAGCGACCGCGCGAAGGAGCTCGGCCGGTACATCAGCGCCGCGATCGCCTTTTCGATGCGGTCGCGAGTGCCGTCCTTCAAGCCCGCGGTGCCATTGATGAAGTTCGATACCGTTCCGATCGAAACACCGGCGGTTCGCGCGACATCGGCGATGGTGGGACGCTTGCGGGCCAATTGCTCAATCCTGATTGAAGCGTTTCAACGCTAGCAATGCCGCCGGCACGGCTCAACGAAATCGTTTTCCAAAATCGGTGATCGGATCAGATTCTGCCGACAAATGAACCTAAGAACGAGGAATTTTCTAAAATCATATTTCTAAAATTGAACAATTTTCAATTTCGGGTACAAAATTTGTGCAGGCAATTCCTTTGCACTCGATTTGGCCTGGTCCCGTAGAATCCCCAGCCTGGGTGCCTTGCCTAGATCAGCAGCAGGCCCTTCATCGAGGCGTTGCCCTTGCGGCCGATGATGATGTGGTCGTGCACGGAAATGCCAAGCGGCTTGGCCGTATCGATGATCTGTTTGGTCATGTCGATGTCGGCGCGTGACGGCGTCGGGTCGCCGGAAGGATGGTTGTGGATCAGGATGATCGCGCTGGCCGAGAGTTCGAGCGCGCGCTTGACCACCTCGCGCGGATAGACCGGTGTGTGGTCGACGGTGCCTGTCTGCTGCACCTCGTCGGCGATCAGTCCGTTCTTCTTGTCGAGGAACAGGATGCGGAACTGCTCGCGGCTCTCGGAGGCCATGGCCGAGCGGCAATAGTCGAGCAGTTGCGTCCAGTTTGAGAGGACTTCGCGGCCGCGCACTTGGCCACGCGCCATGCGCTGGGCCGTGGCGGCGATGACCTTGAGGTCGACAGCCACCGTCGGCCCGATGCCTTTCACCTCCTGGAGCAGCGACGCCGGCGCGCCGAGCACTTCGGCGAGCGAACCGAAGCGGGCGATCAGTGCCTTGGCGATCGGCTTGGTATCGACGCGCGGGATCAACCGGAAAAGCAGAAGCTCAAGCAGTTCATAGTCGGGCAGGGCGTCCGCGCCGGCCGTGACAAAGCGTTCGCGAAGACGGTCGCGATGGCCGTGATAGTGCGGCTTTTGAGCCGGCTCGGCCTTGGCGGACCGCCGGACGGGCAGTTCCGCGAAAAATCCCCGCTCGTCGTCGCCGGTTTCCCCCATGGCCGCCCGCCCTCGGCCGGAAAGGCCCGGCAGAAGGAAACTTTAAGCCGGCGGGCCGGGCGCAGTCGAGTTTTTTCGGCGCGAGCGCGGAAATCCTGCATGGCTCCGGTCATGGCGATGGTCCGCGCATGCTCCACCGGAGATGATTTTCGAGGGGCATGCCTGCCGATGTGTGTGAGGAGGGGGCAAGAAAGACATCCTCCCCATCGCGAATCAGATGGCGGTAATCGACTTCGCCCTGCCTTGTCAGAAGCGGTAGGTGACGCCCGTGCCGATCAGCCAGGGATCGAGCTTGGCCTTGCCCGTTAAGTTCGTGCCGCCTTCCGGAGCATAGACACCAAGAAAGATACTTCGGATGCTGCAGCGCATTGGCGGGGCGGCCGGCCTGGCCGGCCATCATTTCGAATTCGGGAGGTGGTTCCAGCTTGGGCTCGATCAGGAAATAGGTGCCGCGGATACTTCCGCCGGCATGGCTGTAGGAGCGGCGTGTGCCTGAGCGGCGGCAAAATCCGAGCTGACGATCATGGCGCAGGGCAGCAGTCGCGAGATGATGTCGCAGGTTACCATGCGTCGCCTTTCACCCCAGTGGAATGAACGGGAATCCATGTGCGTCAGCGGCCGGTGCTACGCCAGTTGGGTCGAAGTACCGGTACGCTTGGCTGTTTTGGACGCCTTGGTCCGTATGGCAGTATCGAAGCAGATCGTCTTTTTCGGGGTGTTCAGGATGCCCAGTTACAAACTTCAGAATCAGGCGGGGCTTCGCCGCGAAAAGCAACAATTCAAATCAGCCGCCTTCACTCTCGCGGTATTGATCGGTATCGGCTCGGCCGCCCCGGTATGGGCTTGCTCCGACCTGCCCAACATCTGTGACCAGCAGCAGGCAGTGTTCGAGCAGAACCAGGAAATGGCGCGCGAAGCAGCGCAAGATTATGCCGATCAGCGCGACGAGGAACGTGATGGTGGGCAGCCGTCTGGCCCGCCGCCGCGCGATCCGATGGATGTTCGCATGGATGCCATGGCTGCGGGTGTCATTGCCATGCACAGTGCGTTTGCGTCCGAGATCGAAAGGATGAAGAAGGACCCGGTGGCGGGGCCGATTATCCGAGGCAAGTGGGACTTCTTCCAGGATACGAACAACCCCAAACCAGGCGAATACTGCGCCGCGCTCTACACCAACATCGCTGGTTTTCTTCGCCTGTCCGGTCCGGGCGGCAGTTACCGGGGAGCGCTGCTGACCTTCTGGGGACCCGACATTCCGAAACCCAAGAAAGTGCGCTGGGTCAGCGTCACGCTGAAACAGTTGGTCAACAACGATCCGAACAATACCAGCACCCAAACCGTGGGGGCCTACAACTACACCGAAAAGCAAGCGAAGGGACTTGGTGTCATCGCCCTTGCCGTTCCCTCAGTGGATGCGCTGCTCAACAACATCAGCGATCACCTGGACTTCAGACTGGAAGTGGGCGGCAAGGAAGTGCAAGTCATGGGCTTTCACAGTGGCCTGAAGGCTCGCGAAAAGTTGCGCCGGTGCATCGCCAAACGGGGCTGACCAAAGCCGAAGACGTTCGTGTCGACAGCCGTGCCGGCGGCGGCGCTGTCGGTCAGCGCAATCCCCATTCATAATTGACTGCCCTATGAAAATCCGCGTTTCGAAACGCAGGCAGAGCTTCCAGCAGATTTGTTCGGGAAAGCGATTACGTCCGAAAACGCAGGCTGCGCTATCTGAACAGCCGCCGTCGGTGCGAGCCTTCGCATCATCAGGTTCTGGAACGCGCTGGAACAGACACGGCCACACACGAAGTCTTTCTTCGCAAGGACACGCCGGGCCGCTACGCCGGGGTCCCCTACAGAGTCTTGAAGGCGAGCCTCCTCGTCCTGTCTGGCACAAATCCCAGATCGGTTTTTTGCTCCATTCCTCCCTCAGTTTGGCCGTGGGCCTGCTGGCCATTGACCAATAGCCTTTTCGATCTCTTCTTTCTCACTGGGGCAGGGCCCCTTGGTGCTGAAGGCAATGTAGCCGTCGAAATACCAGTCTGAAAAGCCATCCCCGTATACGGCGTTGTCCGAGAGGCAAAGGGCGGCTTTGTCCTCCCCCTGCTCCTTGGTGATGAGGATCGCCCAATTCGTTTCCCCTCCCGAAGCGGGATCGAAGCTGCGCGAATAGATACGCCCATCGCTCAATAGAGCGATGGGCGTATCTACGGGTTGGCCAGGCGAGAGAAACAACTGAATGAGTTCCGCGCGGTCGGACATGCCCGCAACAGCAGCCTTGACGGCTGCGACGACAACCTTGTTTTCGCGAAAGGAGACGCCATTCACGAGATCAAACGGATATTTCCCCGCATAAGCAGCCAGGGCCGCTGGCCTGCCGCTCTCTGCCGCATGGGCACTGGCCCAAGCGGCGAACGATATGGCCACAAGCACAGATGATCTCTTCAAGCCGATCAATCCATTCATTCCCGGAGCTCATATGGGCGGCGCGGCACGCCTGCCAGACCCTACGCCTTTCGCTTCGGAAAGTGCCGCTGGCAGCTGCCTTGAGCATTATCCAGAAACAGGAGCCGCAACACCATCTCACGTGAGGTACCGGTACATGGATCGGATTTGTTCTTGTGTCCGCGGACGGCGAACATGAAGTCTCGGTGGACGCCGGATCAGCCGCTTAGGTCAAGCAACGCGGTTTTCAGATTGGCGATTTTCGGCCAAGGGTTTACCGCGTGCTGATCGCTGGCGCATACACTCCGCCATCAAAACGGCCATCGATGGCTGGGGCCGCCCTGCGTGGACAAACTTCGAGATCGCCAAGCCGGGGAGGCGCGCGGCAAGAAACCCTAGGCCGGCAGGCCGGGGCGGTCGAGCTTCTTCGGCGAGAGCGTGAATATCTCGCATCCGTTGTCGGTGACGCCGATCGTGTGCTCGTACTGCGCCGAAAGCGAGCGGTCGCGCGTCACCGCCGTCCAGCCGTCCGACAGCACCTTCACATGCGGGCGGCCGAGATTGATCATCGGCTCGACGGTGAAGATCATGCCTGGCCGCATCTCGACGCCTTCATTGACGGTGCCGTAGTGCAGGATGTTCGGCGCGTCGTGGAAAAGCTGGCCGACGCCGTGGCCGCAGAAATCGCGCACCACCGAGCAGCGCTCGGCCTCGGCATAGGTCTGGATCGCGGCGCCGATGGCGCCGGTGAGAGCGCCGGGCTTGATCGCGGCGATGCCGCGCATCAGGCACTCATAAGTCACCTCGAGCAGGCGCTCGGCGGCGCGCTTGATGGTGCCCACCGGATACATGCGCGAGGAATCGCCGTGCCAGCCATCAAGGATATAGGTGACATCGATGTTGACGATGTCGCCGTCCTTGAGCGGCTTGTTGTCGGGGATGCCATGGCAGACCACGTGATTGATCGAGGTGCAGGACGACTTGGTGTAGCCGCGATAGTTGAGCGTGGCCGGCAGCGCGCCATGGTCCATGCCGAATTCGAAGACGAAGCGGTCGATGGTTTCCGTCGTCACGCCGGGCTTCACCATCGGCACCAGTTCGTCGAGGCAGCGCGCGGTGAGGTCGCAGGCCTTGCGCATGCCGGCAAAGCCTTCCTCGCCATAGAGGCGGATCTGGCCGGTATTTCGAAGGGGGGCCGTGGAGGCGTCGAGATAGGTAACCATTTTTGTCCGTTTGCCGGCGTTGGCTCCGAAGGGGCCGAACACGAAAATCTGCTCCAGATTTGGCACCGGAAGCCGCAAGGTTCAAGGACGAAGTGCGATTGCGGCGTCCATTGCGCCTTTCCTTCGGCCATTCCGTGGGTTAGTCGGGCCCTGCTATCCGGAGATTGCCTTGACGGCGCCTGAACGCGAAAGATCGATACTGCCGCCGGTCAGGACCGCTTTTGCGGGCCTGATGGCGCTGCTCATGCTCGCGCTGCTGGGCTTCGCCCAGGCCGAAATCTCCGCGTCGGCCGTTTCGCTCCCGGGCGGCTCCAGCATCAGCGCCGCGCGCCAGGGCGATGCGGTTGCGCTGCTCAGAACCGCCGGCAAGGCGCAGGCGCTAGAGGTCCGGGCCAGCCGGCCGAACCCGATAAAGCTGGTGAGCGGCAATCCCGGCGCGCTGGCGCCCGCATCCGATTTCCTGATCATCGGCCAGGCCTTGCCGGCCGAGATGGGCGTCGCGTCCGTATCGGGAAGTGCTGCAGCTTCGCGCGCCAACCAGCCACGCGCGCCGCCCGCCGCGTAAAGCCCCGGCCGCCAAGCGCGGCATTCAAATCAAAGACATTCCTTCGCGTCGCGATCCGGCGACGGCCGCTGGCCGTCCGCCGGTCGCGTGCGCGTCAGTTCGGATTTCCATCAATGCAACGCATCAAGACGTTCAAGACACTCACCCGGGCGGCCGCGGCCGCCTCCTTTCTGGCGGTTCAGGCAGTCATCTGCATCGGCACCGTCTACTGGGCCGTTGCCGCCACGCTGCGGATGGAAGGAACGGCGGCGATCGTGCTCGGCGCCATCTTCGCGCTCCCATCCGCCTATGTGCTGATGGTGGTCACCCGCATGGCCTACGACGCCGAGACCGACCCGGCCAACCAGTAGCGCCGATGATACGGAACAGGACAGGGGGCAGGGCGACGCGGGTTGCGTCGCCCTGTCACACAATGGTTATCCTGCGGCCTTACTCAGGTTTTCCAGCCCCGGCGCTTGCCGGACTTTCTTCAGCTCGATCAAGAACAGGTACTTCCATGCGCCAGATCGTTCTCGCCGCCCTATTGCTGGCATCCACCGTGGCGGGCGCCGCCGCCGCTGACGGCACGCTGGTGCTCTACACCAGCCAGCCCAACACCGACGCCCAGCAGACGGTCGACGCCTTCATGGCGAAGAATCCAGGCATCAAGGTCGACTGGGTGCGCGACGGCACGCCGAAGATCCTGGCCAAGCTCCATGCCGAGATCGAGGCCGGCCAGCCGCAGGCCGACGTGCTTCTGATCGCCGATGTCGTGACCATGGAGGGCCTCAAGAAGGAAGGCCGGCTGCTCGCCTATCCGGAGGCCAAGGTCGATGGTCTCGACGCGGCGCTTTACGACAAGGACAAGACCTATTTCTCGACCAAGCTGATCACCACCGGCATCGTCTACAACACCAAGGCGCCTTTCGTACCGACGAGCTGGGAAGACCTGAAGAAGCCGGAAGCCAAGGGCCTTATTGCGATGCCCAGCCCGCTGACCTCGGGCGCGGCGATGATCCATACGGTGACGCTGACGGGCAGCCTGCCGGAGGGCTGGGACTATTACGGCGCGCTGGCCAAGAACGGCGCGCAGGCCAGCGGCGGCAATGGCGACGTGCTCAAGGCCGTCAGCGGCGGCGACAAGCTGTTCGGCATGATCGTCGACTACATGCCGATCCGCGAGAAGGCCAAGGGCGCGCCGGTCGACTTCGTCTTCCCGAAGGAAGGCGTGTCCGCCGTCACCGAGCCGGTCGCGATCCTCTCGACCGCCAAGAACCAGGAGGCCGCCAAGGCGTTTGTCGACTTCCTCCTGTCGAAGGACGGGCAGGAAGTGGCGGCCAAGATGGGCTACATCCCGGCGCGCGCCGACGTCGCGCTGCCGGCCGGCTATCCGGACCGCGCCTCGATCAAGGTGCTCGGTTATGATGCGGCGGCCGCGCTCGCCAACGATGCGCAGAACAAGGAAAAGTTCAGCGCGGTGATGAGCCAGTAGCGGCCCGGAAGGGAGCTTTGGCCATCGCGGAACATCGCGTCGCCGGGTCGGACCCGGCATTGCCGCAGGCGGGCGGTTTCGCGCCGTCGGGGCTGATATCCGGCCAGCGTCTGTCGGCGCTGGCCGTTTTGCTCATCATCGCCGTGCTCAGCCTGTTGCCGATGGCGCGTCTCGTGCTTGCGGCGATCGCGCCAGGCGGCGAGGCCGATTTCACCGCCTTCGCCGGGCGGCTTGCCAGCCCCGCCGCGCTCAAGGCGATGTGGCACACGCTGGACACGGCCTTCTTCGGCGCGCTGCTGGCGCTTTGTCTCGGCATTCCGTTCGCCATCGCGGTGACGATGACCGATCTGCCGGGACGGAAAGTCCTGGGGTTTCTGCTGCTGTTGCCGCTGATGATCGCGCCGCAGGTCACGGCGCTCGCCTGGCTGCATCTCTTCGGCCCGTCGAGCACGCTACTCGGCATGCTTGGCCTAGCGCCTCCGCCCGGCAGCGGCAATCCGATGCTTGGCCGTGGCGGCATCATCCTTCTTTATGGCGTCCAGCACGCGCCGATCGTCTTCATCACCATGCGGGCAGGGCTGTCGCGCGTGCCACGCGACCTGATGGAGGCGGCGCGGTCCTGCGGCGCGCGGCCGCTCGGCGTGCTGCGGACCATCGTGCTGCCTGTCGTGCGGCCCTATGTGGTGGCCGCCGCGGCACTTGCCTTCGTCTCCGGCGTCGGCAATTTCGGCATTCCGGCGCTGCTCGGCATGCCCGTCAATTACCTGACGCTGCCGACCTTGATCTATCAGGATCTGTCGAGCTTCGGTCCGAGCGTGCTGCCACAGATCGCGGCGCTCTCGGTGCTGGTCGGCGCCCTGGCGCTGACCGGCATGGTGTTCCAGTCGCTGGCGTTGCGCGGCGCCGGACATCGCATCGTTGCCGGCATGCCGGCGAAATTCGAGCTCGGACGTTCCCGCATGCCGCTCGCCTGCGTCGGCTGGCTGGTCATCGGCCTGATCCTCATCCTGCCGGCCTGCGCGCTGCTGGCGACGTCGCTGGTGCCGTCCTTCGGCGTGCCCCTCGGCCTGCGGACGGCAACGATCGCCAACTATACGGAAGTGCTTGTCCGGCAGGCATCCACGGTGCGCGCCTTCCGCAATTCGCTGCTTTTTGCCGGCGGCGCGGCGCTGATCCTCGCGCTCGGCGTCATTCCGATGGCGGCGCGGCTCGAGCGTTTCGACAGGCGCTGGCGGCGCGTGCTCGGCGGCATTGTCGACCTGCCTTACACGATCCCCGGCGTGGTGCTGGCGATCGCCTGCATCCTTCTGTTCCTGCGGCCGCTGCCGCTGATCGGCAGCCTCTACGCGACCGCGTCGATCATCCTGGTCGCTTACGCGATGCGCTTTCTGACACTGGCGATGAAACCGGTGACGACGGCCGTCGGGCAGATTCCGCGCGATCTCGAAGAGGCGGCGGCGGTGTCCGGCGCCGGGCCGTTCCGGCGGCTGTGGACAATCACCGCGCCGCTCGCGGCGCCCGCGGCCGTGGCGGGCGGGCTGCTGGTGTTCATGAGCGCTTTCAACGAATTGACGGTCTCGGCGCTGTTGTGGTCCAGCGGCAAGGAAACGCTCGGCGTTGTGCTGTACAGCCTCGAAGAGGCAGGGCTTGGCACGCAGGCGGCGGCAATCGCGGTATCCACGATCGTCGTCGTGATCGCGCTGCTTCTGGCGCTCGACCGGTTCGGGCGACGCTTGCCAGCAGGGGTGTTGCCCTGGCGCTGATGTCAGGCGCTCGGCACCACCCAAGCGTCGGACACGGCGACATGCACGCGCTGCCCCGCCGCCAGCGCTTCGGCGCTGTCGACCAGCAGATGCTGTCCAGCTTCGCCGAGCGCCAGCCGCAGCTCATGCACCGGCCCACGGTAGACGCTGTCCAGCACTGTCGCCGGCAGGCCCTCGTCCGCGATGCGCAAGGCTTCCGGCCGCAGCAGGACCTTGACCGGGCCGGCCGGCTTGTCGTGACTGCGCGCCGTGAGCCGGTGACCCGCGACATCGATGATGGAGGCCCGGTCCGAATGGCCGACGCTGTTGCCTGAGACGAGGCTGCCGCGACCGACGAAACCGGCAACCGCGGCGTCGGTGGGAGAGCGATAGATCTCCTGCGGCGCCGCCGCCTGCAGCAGCCGGCCCTTGCTCATCACGGCGACGCGGTCGGCAAGCGCCAGGGCCTCGGCCTGGTCATGCGTGACATAGACGATGGTCGCGCCGGTGCGGCGATGGATATCGCGGAAGGCATCCACCATGGCCGCGCGCAGATGCATGTCGAGATTGGCGAGCGGCTCGTCGAACAGGATTATGCCGGACTCGGCGACCAGGCAGCGGGCGAGCGCCACGCGCTGCCTCTGGCCGCCCGACAGCTCGTCGATGCGGCGTTTCCCGAAGCCGCCCAACCCGACGATATCGAGCACCGCCGCGACGCGGGCAGGGATGCCGGCGGAGGCTGCATGCCTGGCCTTCAGCGGATAGGCGACATTTTCGGCGACATCCATGTGCGGCCACAGCGCATAGGATTGGAAGACGACGCCGACATTGCGCGCCTCCGGCGGCAACTGCCGCTTCGGGTCGGCGACAAGCGCGTCGCCAAGGAACACGCGGCCTTCGCTTGGCGCCTCGAAGCCGGCGATAAGCCGCAGCATCGTCGTCTTGCCGCACCCCGAGGGACCGAGCAGCGCCGTGAAAGAGCCTTCCGGAAAGTCCAGCGAAACGCCGTCCAGCGCTGTCGTGCCGCCGTAGCGCTTGATGAGGGATTCGACCCGGATTTCGCTCATGTTCCGCCCATGACAGCTGCGCCGGCCCGGCAATACGTTGGAAATCTGCCATTGGCAATGCACGTGGGGAGATACGCCAGTGAACCGATTGTTGACCGCACTGAGGTCACATTCCTGAGTCAGAAGGCCGCCAAAGCAACTTTTCACATCGAGCGGCGTTGCCGGGACTGCGCCAGTTCGGGAGACAGGGAATGGACAGACTGCAATTCGAGGTGCCGGTGCGCATCATGCCCGCGCCCGGCCTGCCGGTCGAGGAGATCTACAGCGTCGAGCAGGCGCTCGATTTCCTCCAGGGCTGGCCGAAGCGCCGGCAGGGCAAGGTCTACGAGGCCGCGTTCAATGCCTGCTTCGGGGCGACGGTCGACGTGGCCAGCGCCGAGGAAGCCTGCCGGGCGTTCGCGGCGTTCTGCCGCGTCAGCGGATTGCTGGCGAGGGACGCCATGTTTCCTGGCAAGCGCCGCAACGGGGCAGGGACGCATCGAGAGGCGCGTGCTTGAGGCACGACGCGCTTTAACCTCCGTCTTCATGCGAGTCGTTCATCCGAAACGGCCGCGCGCTTTCGGGCGACATGGATCGGGGGGACGACCGGCTCAGCCGCCGAACGACACGCCCCGATAGCGCATGCCGACCTGCACGCCGCGCACGATCACGCGCGACAGGATCTCCATATCCAGCGGCATTTGCGGACGCCACACGTCGAGGAGGAGGGCGACCCGAGGCTGATCCGAGTTGTTCATGACCTCGTGCTCGAACGTGTCGTCCCACAGCATGCACTCGCCGTCGGCGATGCGCCTTTCCTCGTGGTTGATCATCATGATCGTTGCCGGGCGGCCGTCCGGCTGTCTGGGGATGACGAGGCCGAGGTGAAACCGCATGATGCCGCGAAACGGTCCGCGGTGCGGCGGGAAATCCCCAACGACGCCGCGATGGCGCGGTGTGTGAGGCGCGGACGCATGAGCAACAAACGGATGAGGTCGGGCAACTTGTTCATTAGACGTTTTCTCTCGAATGAGCCCAGGGGTATGCCCCTGGGCGGGGGAGGAAAACGGCGGGCCGCACGAATCCGTCTGCCCGGTGCGGGCAGCTTGACTCGGCTTTGAAAGGAAGTAATGTGCGGGGCACAGCAGACGGGTCTCACCTCTGCCAGACGCCCCGGCGACCTGCGAAGTCGTTTCGGGGCGTTGTCCTTTCTGGCCGCCGTAAAAACAGCGAAACCAGTTGTCGGGGCTAAGTCATGGGTGGTCCTCCTGCGCCTTCGCGCGGCTGGGCTT
>JAFKFE010000248.1 GCA_017308345.1 Alphaproteobacteria bacterium
GCTGATCTTCTTCGGCGGCATCGCGATGACGGTGCTGCCGCCGATCTTCGGCCAGAAGATCGGACCCGGCCGCTATCGCTGGCTCGGCATGACCTTCGACCAGAACCGGAGATCCTCCTCGGGCGGCTGGTCGTCAGGCGGTGGCGGCTGGTCCTCAGGCGGCGGAGGCTGGTCCTCTGGAGGCGGCGGATTTTCCGGCGGCGGCGGCTCGTCGGGCGGCGGCGGCTCTTCGGGAAGCTGGTGAGGCACCATGGCAACGCGACCGATCAGCGCCGAGGACCATGACCGCATCGCCGAGGCGATCCGGACGGCCGAGTTGAAGACCGACGGCGAGATCTACTGCGTCGTCGCCCGTTCGAGCGACGGCTACTTCTTCCCGGCCGCGTTCACGACGACGATCGGCCTGTTCATCGCCAGCCTTGCCGTCGCCTACGCACTGGAGGCCTGGTGGCTGTCCATCCGGCTGCCGCATTTCGTGCTGGCGCAACTGCTGGCGTTCGCCTCGGCGCTCGCCCTGCTCTGGCTGTGGCCCGGGCTGCGCATCCATTTCGTGCCGAGACGGCTGCGCTATCAGGCCGCGCACGCCAATGCGATGAAACAGTTCCTGGCGCGCAACGTCCATCGCACGAGCGCGCGCACCGGCGTGCTCATCTTCGTCTCCATCGCCGAGCGCTATGCCGAGATCCTCGCCGACTCGGGCATCGATGCCAAGGTCGGCCAGCATGTCTGGGACGGCGTCGTGCGCGACCTGACGGGACATGCCGGCGACGACCGCCTGGCCGACGGCTTCGTCAAGGCCATCGGCACCGTCGGCGCGGTGCTCGCCGAGCATTTTCCCGTCACCGAAGGCGACACCAACGAGCTCGACGACCACCTCGTCGAGATCTGACAGGCATCTCATCCGGCGGCCTGCCCTTCGGCTGTGCGAAAGCGTCGAAGGGCCATGGCTGACTCTTTGCAATCGGGCAATGCGGGTTTATGGTTAACCAATCATGAACACGCTGACGATCGATATCCGGAAGGCTGAGCCGCGCGACGCAGGCGCCATCGCCGAGGTGCACCAGCAGGCCTGGCGCGGCGCCTATTCCGGTATCATCCCGCATCGCACGCTGACCTCGATGATCAACCGCCGTGGCGTCGACTGGTGGGCCAACGCGATTCGCCGCGCGGCCACCGTGCTGGTGGTCGAGATCGGCGGAACGGTGGCCGGCTACGCCACGATCGGCAAGAACCGCGCCCGCGAGCTCAGGCAGCAGGGCGAGATCTACGAGCTTTACCTGCGTCCCGAATATCAGGGCATCGGGCTCGGCAGCCGGCTGTTCAAGGCGGCGAAGGCCCGCCTTGCCGATCACGGCCTGCGCGGCCTGGTGGTGTGGGCGCTGGAAGACAATCACAACGCCTTGGCCTTCTATGCCGGCAATGGCGGCCGCGATATCGCCGAAGGCGTCGAGGTCTTCGAGCAGCGGGCGCTGAAGAAGGTCGCCTTCGTCTGGGAATGACAGATCGCCTCGGCGACCTGCGCCAGGTTACAATCCATCACAAACTGTGCGCTTTCATTGGCATTCAGCACTAATCGCCGCATTGCACCATGACGCTTCGCCCGCTATCGGTCTTGCAATCGAGAGAGGGATTTAGCCATGCGTATCGAAGCGATTGCCACCGGGAAGAACCCGCCTGACGACGTCAACGTCATCATCGAGGTGCCGATCGGCGGCGAGCCGATCAAATACGAGATGGATAAGGAGGCCGGCACGCTGTTCGTCGACCGCTTCCTGCACACCTCCATGCGCTATCCCGGCAATTACGGCTTCGTGCCGCACACGCTGTCGGGCGACGGCGACCCGATCGACGTTCTCGTCTGCAACACCCGCGCGCTGGTGCCGGGCTGCGTCATCAATGTGCGGCCGATCGGCGTCCTGATCATGGAAGACAATGCCGGCCAGGACGAGAAGGTGATCGCCGTTCCCTCGCCCAAGCTGACGCTGCGCTACGAGAACGTCACCGAATACACGCACCTGCCCGAAATCACGCGCCAGCAGGTGCAGCATTTCTTCGAGCACTATAAGGATCTCGAGCCCGGCAAATGGGTCAAGATCGAGGGCTGGCACGATTCCAAATACGCCAAGAAGATGATCGTCGACGCGATCGCGCGGGCGAAGGCCGCGAAATAACGCGGGCTCTTGCCTTATCGGGAAATGGCGGGCGGAACCCTCACCGCACCGCCTTCTCGCCGCCGGCCGCGGTGATGACGCCGACGATGATGAGCCCGGTCAGCACCAGCCGCACGCCGGCGCTGACACCGAATGTGTTGAGCATGGTGAGCAGCAGCACCAGGAACAGGCCGGCGCCCCAGACGCCGGGCACGTTGGCCTTGCCGCCGGCGACCGACGTGCCGCCGATGACGACCACCGCGATCGAGGCGAGCAGATATTCGTTGCCGATGTCGACATTGGCGCCGCGGAAATAGCCGGCGAGCAGGGCCCCGTCGATACCGCCGAGCGCCCCGCACAGCGTGTAGGTGAGGAAGCGGACGCGGCCGACATTGACGCCGGCAAGCCAGGCGGCGCGGATGTTCTGGCCTATCGCCAGCACCGAACGTCCATAGATCATGCGCTGCAGCGCCAGGGCCGCGCCGACGGTGAAGACTACCGTGAGCATCGCCAGCACCGGGATGCCGAGAACCTGCAAGTTGGTGAAATCGGCGAAGCCCGGCGGCGGCTTGATCTGCAGGCCGCGGCCATAGCTGATATCGACCGACTGGATGATGAAGCTCGCCGACAGCGTCGCGATGATCGGCGGGATGCGCAGCGCCCAGATCAGCAGGTAGTTGATGGCGCCGATCGCGGCGCCGCAGGCAAGCGCGGCAAGCAGTCCGACGACGATCATCGAATCGCTGCCGCCCATCACCTTCATGGCGACCGCGCTAGCCAGCCCGATATTGGCCGGCAGCGACAGGTCGACATTGCCCGGCCCCAGCGTGATGACGAACATCTGTCCGACGCCGACGATGACGGTGAAGACGGCAAGCGAGAGCGCCGCCGTGACCATGCCGCCGGCGCCGTAGCCGCCGGTGAAGGCGATCGTCGCCAGCCAGACGACCAGAGCGCCGGCGAACGACCAGATCCAGGGTTTTTCGAGCAGCATCCGCAGCGAGGCCATGGCTTACCGCTCCCTGCGGCTGATCAGCACCCGCGCCGCCAGCACGATGATCAGGATCGCGCCGTTGGCGGCCACCTGCCAGTCGGGCGGGATGTGCATGAAGGTAAGCAGCGGCGAGGCCGCGAGCGCCAGCGTCAACGCGCCGAGCACCGCGCCGATCGGCGACACCCGGCCGCCGACGAACTCGCCGCCGCCGAGAATGACGCCGGCGATCGAAAGCAGCGTGTAGCCATTGCCGATATTGGCGTCGGCCGAGGTGGTGATGCCGATCAGCGCCATGCCGGAAAGCACGCCGAAAAGGCCGGTCAGCGCAAAAAGCGCGATCTTGGTTTTGAGCAGCGACCAGCCGGCGCGCCTGAGCGCCGCGGCGTTGCCGCCGGAGCCGCGCAGGATGACGCCGTAGGAAGTCCGCATCAGGCCGAAATGCACGACAATGGCGATGACCAGCGCGGCCAGGATCGGGAACGGGACGTAAGGCGGCTTGAAGGACATGATCGCAAGCAGCCAGTCCGGCGCCTTGCCGCCGGGCTTGGGCAGGACGAGGACGGCAAGCCCCTGCCAGACGAAGCTCATGCCGAGCGTCACCACGATGGACGGCAGGTTGCGCAGATGGATCAGCGCGCCGAGCAGCGCGTAGACGCCGATCGCGCCGAGCAGCACCAGAATGCCGCCGAGCGGCGCGTCCCGCAGCCAGGTCGCGGTGACGCAGCCGACGAAGCCGACGAAGGTGCCGATCGACAGGTCGAGCTCGTTGCCGGCGATGACGAACATCTGCGCGATCGTCGCCAGCGCGATCGGGATCGCCAGGTTGAGCATCAGGTTGAAGCCGAAATAGCTGATGGCGCGCGGATTGAGCCAGGCGATGGCGATCAGCACCAGCGCCAGCGACAAAGCCGGCAAAAGACCGCGCAGCATGCGCGCCCTAGCCGCGCTGCCGCGTGGCGAGGCTTTCGAAACGGTGTCGGGAGCGATCGCCGTCATCTCAGGCCGCATCGCCGAACGAGGACTGGATGATCTTTTCCTCCGTCAGCTCGTCGCGCCGCAGATTGGCGACGATCCGGCCGTTCTTGAAGACATAGACATGGTCGCAATTGTCGAGCTCCTCGGTCTCGGTCGTGTACCAGAGGAAGGTGCGGCCCTTGGCGGCCTCCTCGCGCACGAGGTCGTAGACCTCGAGCTTGGTGCCGATGTCGACGCCGCGCATCGGATCGTCCATCAGCACGATCTCGGCATCTGAGCCGAGCGCGCGGGCAAACAGCGCCTTCTGCTGGTTGCCGCCCGACAGCGAGAAGATGTTGTTGTTCATGTCGGGCGTGCGGATGCCGATCTTCTGCTTCCAGAATTCGGCGAGCTCGGCCTCGCGCCGCGGCGAGATCAGCAGGCCGTTGCGCAGCCGGGCCAGCGAACGGATGCCGATATTCTGCGCGATCGACCATTGCGCGAAGATGCCGTCAGACTGGCGGTCACCGGCAACCAGCGCCACCGGCGCCGTCACTTCGATGCCTGCCCTGGCGCGGGCGGCCGCCGAGAAGATCGCCAGCAAAAGATCCGTCTGGCCGTGGCCGGCAAGCCCGGCGAGGCCGATGATCTCGCCCGCGCGGGCGACAAGCTCCTTGCCGTCCTCTTGCCGCGCCGGGCGCGCGCGAACCCTGAGCGCGCCGGCCTCGGCTTTCCGGGCCTCGACCGGAGCCTTCCGATGTCCTTCGGCGCCACCCATGGCGGCGACCAGCCTGTCGCGATCGAAAGCACTGGCGGCATCGGCCGCGACCACCTTGCCGTCGCGCATCACCACGATGCGGTCGGCATTCTGCAGCACCTCGCCCAGCACATGCGAGATCAGGATGCAGCTGCCGCCCTGCCCGACGAAACGACGGACGAAGGAAAGCAGCTGCCCCGCCGTGTGCGCGTCGAGCGAGGAGGTCGGCTCGTCGAGGATGACCAGATGCAGCGGCTCGCGGGTCAGCGTGAAAGCGCGCGCCACCTCGACCATCTGCCGCCTGCCGATCGAAAGGTCGCCGGCGATATCGTCCGCCGAAATGCCGTGGTCCGGGAAGATCTCGTCTAGCTTGGCGCGAATGAGGTCGGCCGCCCTCCGCCGCCAGCCCAGGCCGGTCAGAGAGGGGTGATTGATGCGGGTGTTCTCGGCGACGCTGAGATTGGGGCAGAGCGACAATTCCTGGAAGACGCAGCGTATGCCGAGCTCCAGCGCTCGCGCCACGGAGTAGCTCGTTTCTGCATTGCCGCGCACCGCGATCTGCCCGCCGTCCGGCCGTAGCGTGCCGGCCACCATATGCATGAGCGTCGACTTGCCGGCGCCGTTATGTCCCACCAGCCCGACGCATTCGCCGGCGCCGACATGGAAGTCGACGCCATTCAGGGCCCGAACAGCGCCGAAATGTTTTTCGGCGCCGTTCAGCCTGACGATATCCGCAATAGCCTGGAGCATCCTCAACGATATCCGGTTGGCGATGCGGCTGGCAACGTCGCGCCGCTATTGCTTGATGTTGGCCTTGATCGCCGCGATGGCGTCTTCCTGGCTGTATTCGTGCGTGGCGACGCCGCCTTCCTTTATCTTCGGCAGCGCGGCCTCGAAATCATCCTGGGTGAAGGCGAGATAGGGAACCAGGAGGTCGTGCGGGATGTCCTTGCGGCCGTCCAGCACCTGCTGCGCCACCCAGAAGGCGAGCGAGGACACGCCGGGCGCGATCGAAGCCGACCAGGTCTGGTAGCCATCCTTGTCCTTCTGCTCCTTCCACCACTTCAGCTCGTCCTGCCGGTTACCCATGATGATGGTCGGGCGCGGCTTGTTGGCGGCGGCGAAGGCTTGCGCCGCGCCATAGCCGTCACCGCCCTGGTCGACGATCCCCACGACATCAGGCAGCGACGGCAGGATGGTCGCCACCGCCTTCTGCGCGGTCGTCTGGTCCCAGTCGCCGGTCACCGAGCCGACGATCTTGAATTCGGGATGGGCAGCGACGCCCTCGAGGATACCGGCATGGATGGCGTCGTCGATCGAGGTGCCGGCCAAGCCGCGGATTTCGAGCAGATTGCCGCCCTTGGGCTGGAACTTGGCCATCTGCTCGACTTCCTGCTTGCCCATGTCCTTGAAGTCGACGACGACGCGGTAGGCGCAAGGCTCGGTGACGATGCCGTCGAAGGAAACGACGACGATGCCGGCGTCGCAGGCCTGCTTGATGGCGCCGTTCAGCGCGTCCGGCGAAGCGGCGTTGATGACGATGGCGTCATAGCCCTGCAGGATCAGGTTCTGCACCTGGGCCGCCTGGGTCGGCACTTCCTTGTCAGCGGTGGTGAAGATGTCGGCGGCGCCGACGATCTTGTCGTCGACCGCCTTCTTGGTGACGATGCCGTAGCTGTCGAGCATCGCCTGGCGCCACGAATTGCCGGCATAATTGTTGGAGAAGGCGATCTTCTTGCCGCTGGTGTCGGCAAGCGCGGTGCCTGAGGCGAGCATCGCCGCGAATGCACCCAATACGAGCAGTTTCTTCATGTCGGTTCCTCCCGAGGTTGCTGGTCTAAACGGATGGTCGTAACGCGTATTCCCTGTTTTTTATCTATTGTCAGACAAATTCAGACGAACCGCAAGCTGTCAACCGCAAAGCTTGATGGGCCACGATCAACTTGCGGTGCGGCGATTGAAAAGCCTCCGGCTGATGGTCTAGGAACGCGGCAGGAGAGAGAATTTGATGGCAGTGACGCCGACCCTTGCTCAGGGCGCCCCGGGAATAGAAGCGCGCTGGACGTCGAGCGCCAAGAGCGGCGTCGGCACCGCGCTTTCGGCCAGAAGCCCGCTCTGGTTCACCATCAGCCACGGCATCCTGAACGAAATCTACTATCCGCGCCTCGACAGCGCCTGCACGCGCGACATGGGGCTGGTCGTCACCGGCCCCGGCGGTTATTTCTCCGAGGAGAAGCGCGATGCGGCCCACACCGTCGAGCCTTTCGAGG
>JAFKFE010001285.1 GCA_017308345.1 Alphaproteobacteria bacterium
GGGCAGCGACAAGCTCTGCACGTAGAAGCTTTTGACGTCGATGCCATAGGCCTGGAGTGCCGGGCCGATGGCCTCCGCCAGTTGCTTGGAGAATGCCTCCTGGTTGGCTGCCATGTCGATAAAGCCGACGCTACTCTGGCCGAGCGCGGCGGCGATTGCCGTGAGGATGATGCCGCGCAACTGGCCTTCGATCATTTCGGAGGTGGAGCGCTCAGCCGTGCCGACCAGGCGCGACCAGAACGCTTCGACATCGCCGACGGCGTAGGAATAGTTGCCGAAGGCGCGGATGCGGATCGGCCCATACTCCTTGTCGCGGATGGTCAGGGGCTGGGTCGTGCCCCATTTGCGGTCGATCTGGTCCTTGGTGTCGAAGAAATACACGTCCGACTTGAAGGGCGACTCGAAGAACTTGTCCCAGTTCTTAAGATAGGTCAGCACCGGAAGGGTCTGGGTCGTGAGCGTGTAGGTGCCTGGCCCGAAGATGTCGGCGATCTTGCCTTCATTGAAGAAGGCCGCCTTCTGCGTCTCGCGCACAACGAGTTGGGCGCCGTTCTGTATTTCCATGCCGGACATCGGAAAGCGATAGGCCAGCACGCCCGGCTCGTCCGCGGTCCACTGGATGACGTCGATAAATTGTTTGGAGATGAAGTCCAGAATGCCCATGCCCGTTTGCTCCGTTGCAGCGAACGTAAGACGGCCTATTCACCCAGCACGGCTGCAAATAGGAAAGCCTGACCTAGTTTTCAAAGCACCGCACAACTTTAGTAACTGGTGGCCAGTACCGAACACAACCAATTTGTGAGATTAGCCCCACTCTGTTTTGCGTTGGTTGAGGGACGGGATTGAGGCATGATGCCCCTGAGATGTTCGGGTCGACCGCTGGGTTGAACGGCTCCCGGCGAAGGTGCGACCCAGAAGGCTCGAAGAGCTTCCAAGAACCCCAGACTAAATTACACCGAGGCGGTGGTCCCTTGAAACGCGAAAAACCGCCCCGGTTAGACCG
>JAFKFE010001286.1 GCA_017308345.1 Alphaproteobacteria bacterium
CTGCGCCGTCGGGACCTGGCTGATCACCGACTTGAACTGCGAATAGAACAGCGTGCAGATGTCGAAGCCGCCGTCGTTGAAGAGGTGGATGACCTTGCGCGCGATCGCGTCGGCATTGGCGAAGCCGAGCGTCTTGACCTCGCGCAGGTCGACGCGGTCCAGGATCAGCGAGGCGTAGTCGCGGCGCAGAATATCGTAACCCTTCTTGCCGACGCAGATGATCTTCACCTGCTTGCCGTCGGCGAGAAGCCGGCGGATATGATCGCGGGCAAGCCGCGCGATCTGCGAGTTGAAGCCGCCGCACAGGCCGCGCTCGGCGGTGCAGACGATGAGCAGATGAACGTCGTCCCTGCCGGTGCCCGTCATCAGCGCCGGAGCATCGCCGCCGCCGCCGACGGCCTGGGTGATGTTGGCCAGAACCGCGCCCATGCGCTCGGAATAGGGACGTGCCGCTTCCGCCGCCTCCTGCGCGCGACGCAGCTTCGCCGCGGCGACCATCTGCATCGCCTTGGTGATCTTCTGCGTCGCCTTGACCGAGGCGATGCGATTACGAAGGTCTTTTAACGAAGCCATGCTTCAAACCTGATCCCGTGCGTCCGGCTTCGTTCAAGCGAAGGTCTTGGCGAAGGCGTCGATCTCGGCCTTCAGCTTGGCGCGCAGATCGTCCGACAGCGCCTTCTCCTTGCGGATGCCGTCGAGCACGTCCTTGCCGGACGAGCGCATGTGGCTGAGCAGGCCATGCTCGAACTTGCCGACCTGGTTGAGCGGCAGCTTGTCGAGATAGCCGTTGACGCCGGCGAAGATCACCGCGACCTGTTCCTCGACCTTGAGCGGCGAGAACTGCGGCTGCTTGAGCAACTCCGTCAGGCGCGAACCGCGGTTGAGCAGACGCTGCGTGGCGGCGTCGAGGTCGGAGCCGAACTGCGCGAAGGCCGCCATTTCGCGGTACTGCGCGAGCTCGCCCTTGATCGAGCCGGCAACCTGCTTCATCGCCTTGATCTG
>JAFKFE010000249.1 GCA_017308345.1 Alphaproteobacteria bacterium
CGGCGAACCGAAAGTGCGCCTGTTGGGCCAGACCAGGGCCTTTCTCAACCCGATTTCCTGGGAGGAGCCTTTCGGCAACGCGCCGGTCGAATCCATGCTGTGCGGAACGCCGGTCTTGACGACGGCGCGCGGCGCGCTGCCCGAAACCGTCGATGCCGATACCGGCCGCTTCTTCGACACGGATGAGGAGTTCGCGCGCGGCCTCGATGAAATCGGCGGTTTGTCGGCGCAAAGATGCCGCGAATCCGCGGCAGACCGGTTTCCGATCCAGAAGGCCGCAAAAGCCTATCTGGAGCTCTACCGCCGCATCCTTGATGGCGAAGCGCTTCCGTGAGAAATCACGCGGATGCCTCCTGTGGGCGGAGGCCGTTCCGGATCGAAAAGGTATCGCGCATTGCGCCCAGTCCTGGTCTTTTGCCTGCCGGCGATCGGTGATTTCATCCGCTGCCACGCGGCCGTCCAGATCATCGCCAAGAGATTTCCCGGGCAGCCGATCGACATCATCACTTCGAGGATCGCGGCGCCGCTGGCGCGGCTGATGCCGCATGTGCGCAAGGTCTGGATCGCGGAAAAGCACTGGAAGCCAGGGCTGAAAGAGCGAGCGGCGTTGGCGCGAGAACTGCGCGAGGAGAATTACCAGGCGGCCTATATGCTCACCAGCAGCACCAAGGCTTCCCTGGTGCCGTGGCTGGCCGGAATACCGGAGCGCATCGGTTATCCGCGCGAATTCCAGTTCGGCATGGTCAACCGCCTGCCCGCCGGCTGGCTGAAAGCGATGATCGCTTTCGGCCCGCGCAAGACACGGCTTGCCGAACAGGTCTGCGCGATCGCGTCTCTCGGAAAATGGCCGGCCGAGGACACGCCATTGCCGGCTCCGCAATTGGTTGTTTCCACCGAGGAGCTTGGAGATTGGCGCCGGCGCAACGGCATCGACCCGACCAGGCCGGCGATTGCCCTCTACACGTCCGACTTTGCCAACAAGCGCTCATGGCCGATGGAGCGCTTCGTCTCGGTCGCGCGCGACCATGCCGCTCGCGGCTGGTCGGTATGGATCGTCGGCGGACCGCGGGAGCGGCAGGCCGCGGCCGAAATCAAGGCCCGTTTGCCCGAGGCGATCGATTTCACCTCGACCCCCGATATCGCGGAAGCCATGTGCCAGATCGCGGCCTCGACGGTCTTCCTCGGCGTCGACGGCGGCATTTCCCACGCCGCCGGAGCGCTCGGCGGCCCGTGCGTGCTCATATATGGCTCGAACCGCGCTTACGTGCATGGTCCGGTGAACGAACAGGTGATCTTTATCGAGCCGCCGATCGCGACACCGGGTTGGGTGGACAACACGCACGCCGTCAGCGAGGACAGGGTTCGCGAGGCGCTGACGGCAGCGATCCGAAGAAACGGGCCGCCATTCGCCTGACCTATTCCTCGGCGGCCGCCCCGAAACCCGCGCCCATGCTGGCGCGGGCCGTGGCCGCCCAAGGCGTGGCGTGATTGTCGATGCGCATCTGGAAAATGAAATAGGTCGGCGAGCAGAAGCCGATGCCCTTGACCTTGGCGGCGCCCGGCGTGTCCGGCGGCAGCGACTGGCACATATAGTCCTCTCGGCAGAAATGATCGGCCGAGCAGGCTGGACGGTTGCCGCGATTGACGGCGCCGCCGAGACACTGGTCGAAATTGTTGGTCGCCACGCAGATGTCGAACTTCTTGCCGCCCACCAGTCCGCAGATCTCGCTGGGCATCGGCTTGCCTGCCTTGAAGGCGGAGAACGCGCGATCCTTGTCATCGCAAGCGCGATAGGCGAAGCCGCCTGGGACGCCGATCTTCGGCGGCCGGCAGGTATAGGTGGTGCGAGAGATCACGGGCGCGGGGCAGCGAACTGGCCGGTGATCTCGTAGCGGTCGTTGAAAGGCTGCGCCGCGTTGCTGGCGATCGAGCCGGTCAGGCATGGGTGGCCGGAAAACATTGCCGGACTGTCCTTGGGCAGCAGACATTGCGCGAGCTTGGTCCTCACGCCCGAAGCGGTCGCGATCGGCGTGCAGACGGTACCGGCGCCGCATTGCCAGTTGCCGCCGAAGCGGCTCGCGTCTTCCGGCATCAGGCATGGCATCGCCGTTTCGGCCGGCTCATAGGCGACCTCGCCGGTGTCTTTCCAGGAGGCGGGTGGCGCGAAGGAGAGCGGACGAAAGCGGTTGGGTTCTCTGCCCTCCGCCGTCGCCTGCAGCCAGGCTTCGCGGCGCGGGATCTCGGCATGGAGATGCGGCGAGACGCTCACCTCGATACGGTTGAGCGGCGAGGTCGTGTCGTCGTCGAGACCGATGAAGTGGAACCCTGCGGTCGATCCTGCCTGATGGCAGCCCTGGCAGGCACCGTTGTCGAGCCGCTCGACCAGAGCTTCCGGCGTGCGCACCAGCTTCAGGCTGGAATAGTCGAGCCCGGCAAAGTCCTTCGGGTCGAAGAGCGGCGTAAACGGATGATTGGCTTGCCTTGCGCTGCCGAAGGTCGACCAGGAGACGACTTTGCGGGCCAGGAACTCGTCGGGGATTTCGTAGACGCCGAGGTCGACCGCGGCGGCATTGGCGCGGACATAGTCGGCAAGCCGTGCCTTCAATTCCGCATCCTGCGCAAGCTGGGCCGTGTCCGGCGTATTTTCCAACGGCTTCTCGCTGACTGTCGCGCCGTCGATGCCGAAGATGCGCATCAGGTAAGCCGCCTGCCCGCCGAACTCGGTTTCCTGGCCGGAAGGAAAGCGCACCACCTGCGCGTTGAGCTCGAGTTGCTTGAAGGACAGCGAGGCCTTTTCGAGCGGCCCGCCGGTCAGCCAGCCGGCATCGACCGTTTCGTCGAGCTGCGGCGTCCAGCGGCCGGCAGCGCCGGCGCAGCCGCCGTCGGCGTCCTGAGCGATGCGGTATATGGCGCTGAAGTTGAACGGCAGGCGCGAGGCCAGTTGCTTGCCGTTCTTTTTGAAACTGTAAGCCAGGCGATAGATGAACCGCACCTCGCCGCAACTTTGCTCGTTGCCGAGCGCCGCGAAATCGCGGCGGTCGAGCCGGTTGACGACGCCCACAAGCCGGAAGCGCGCCGCGTTCGTCTTCAGCCAGCGCATGTCGATGATGCGGCCGACATTGCCGTCGGTCACTTCGTAAAGGGTGCGGCCGCCGGCCTTCATGTCGGTGCGCAGCGCCGCAACGTCGGCCGCCACCGTCTCAATGATGGCGTGATAGGCCGGTGCGGAGTCGTAGAGGGTTTTCAGATCGTCCCTGCCGTCGACGCCGAACAGGTCCGCGAGACCATATCCCTTGGCGTCGAGCGTGGCGAGCACGCGCGGGTCGTCGACGATGGTGACCGGATGATCGGCGGCGTGTGCCAATTGCGCGGCGAAAGCGGCCAGGAGAAAGACCGCGACCATGAGCCCCAGCCGTTTCATAGGACAGGGTGATCCGTCAACTCGCGAACAACCGGCACAATCGCCAACGGCAGATCCTCGGCTATCAAACCCGGTCCAAAACGGCTGCCGGCTTCGGCATGGATCCAGACCCCGGCGCAAGCCGCCTCGAAAGCCGGCATGCCTTGAGCAAGCAAGCCGGCGATGATGCCCGCCAGCACATCGCCGGAACCGGCGGTGGCCAGCCAGGGCGCGCCATTGCTGTTGATCGCGCCCCGGCCGTCCGGCGAAGCGATCACGCTGTCGGCGCCCTTATAGACGATCACGGCGTTGGCGCGCCGCGCGGCTTCGCGCGCCTTGGCCAGCTTGGACAGCGCCTTGTCGCCGGCAATGTCGGCAAACAGCCTGCCGAACTCACCCTCATGCGGCGTCATGATCAGCGCCGGCGCGTCCGGCCTCCCGGCTGCCTCGAACAGCGTCGCGGCCACATTGCGGAAAGACGTGATGCCGTCGGCGTCGAGCACCAGGCCTTCGACGCCGCCGTCCTGGCGCTTCCGGGCGAGCACGGCAAGCGTGAAATCACGCGCCTTGTCACCGACGCCGAATCCGGGGCCGAGGACAAAACTGGACGGCCGGCGATCGCCGATAACGTCATGCACGTCCTCGATCGCGTCGACCTTGCGCAGCATGATCGAAGTGAGATGCGCCGCGTTGACCTGCATGGCGTTCGCCGGCGAAAGCACGGTGACGGCCCCTGCCCCGCTCCTGGCGGCCGCAAGCGCCGAAAGGCGCGCCGCGCCGGTCGCGGATGGTCCGCCCGAGAAGACGCTCATGTGACCGCGCTTGTATTTGTGCGCATCGACCGCCGGCACGGGAAAGCTCGCGATCCAGAGTCCGGGCCCGTTCTCGAAGGTTCGCGGCGCAACCTGGTCGATGATCTCGTCCCGAATGCCGATGTCGGCCAACACGGTCTCGCCGCATCGCTCACGACCGGGCAGCAGCAGATGCCCGGGCTTCTTTCGCGCGAAGGTGACCGTCAGGGCCGCCCGGAATGCCGAGCCGAGAACTTCGCCGCTATCGCCCGAAACGCCCGAAGGCAGGTCGATCGCGACAACCGGCAGATTCATCTCCGTCACGATGTCGACCGCGGCCCTGGCGTCGCCGGATAGCGGCTTCGACAGGCCGGCGCCAAAGAGCCCGTCCACTACCGGCGAGCCAACTTCGACGGTGAGGGCCGACAGCGGGCGCCGCTCCAGCGCGCAGTCAGCCGCGGCAAGCGCGGCGTCGCTGCCTGCCCGCGGTTCACCCAACGCCCACAGAGCCACATCGACGCCGGCTTCGGCCAGCAGCCGCGCCGCGACATAGCCGTCGCCGCCATTGTTGCCGGGACCGCACAGCACATGCACCCTCTTCGCGCCGGGGTAGCGCACCAGCACGAGCGCCGCGACCGCCTCGCCGGCGCGTTGCATCAATCCGTAACCGTCGAGCGGCCCGGCCGCGATCGTCAGTCTGTCCGCCTCGGCCATCTCGGCCGGCGATAGAAGTTCATTGCGCATGGGATTGCCGATCTCCGTACGATCAAGCATTGTCCCGTTTTCGGTTCGAAGCAAACCACCGCGGCCGCGCATCATTTACAATGCGGGCGCGTCTGGGAGGGGTTCTGCCTGGAAATTGCGCCATCTGCCCATTTCTTGCGCAGATATGAGGAGGATCTATGTATGGGGCTCGGGCGTCCATGACGCATCCGACGCAGCGGATGACGCGAATTTGCATCCGAACGCGATACGGAGTCGAAAACGTCTTGTACCGTCTCCACTCCTGTGGATTGGCACGGTTCGTGCTAGATGGAGGCGCAAGCGGGGTGCACAACCCGTCTTCTTGGCAGTGGAGGCCATTTTTTGCATGAAAAAGATCGAAGCGATCATCAAGCCATTCAAGCTGGACGAAGTGAAGGAAGCGCTTCAGGAGGCCGGACTGCAGGGCATCACCGTCACCGAGGCCAAGGGTTTCGGCCGCCAGAAGGGGCACACCGAGCTTTATCGCGGCGCCGAATATGTCGTCGACTTCCTGCCCAAGGTGAAGATCGAAGTGGTGCTCGGTGACGAGGCCGTCGAAGGCGCCATAGAGGCCATCCGCAAGGCGGCGCAGACGGGCCGTATCGGTGATGGAAAAATCTTCGTTTCCAACATAGAGGAAGTCGTGCGCATCCGCACCGGCGAGACCGGCATCGACGCCATCTGACCGAATCTTCAACCCATTCCGGACGTCATCACATAGGGAAGAAATGACATGACGACAGCCAAAGACATCATGAAGCAGATCAAGGACAACGACGTGAAGTTCGTCGACCTGCGCTTCACCGATCCACGCGGCAAGCTGCAGCATGTGACGATGGATGTCGTCGAGGTCGAGGAAGACATGTTCGCCGACGGCGTCATGTTCGACGGCTCCTCGATCGCAGGCTGGAAGGCGATCAACGAGTCCGACATGGTGTTGATGCCCGATCCCGACACGGTTCACATGGATCCGTTCTTCGCGCAGTCGACCATGGTCATCCTGTGCGACATTCTCGATCCGGTCTCCGGGGAAGCCTACAATCGCGACCCGCGCGGCACCGCCAAGAAGGCCGAAGCCTACATGAAGGCGGAAGGCATCGGCGACACCATCTATGTCGGCCCTGAAGCCGAGTTCTTCGTCTTCGACGACGTCAAGTACAAGGCCGATCCGTACAACACCGGCTTCCGTCTGGACTCCACCGAACTGCCGTCCAACGACGACACCGACTACGAGACCGGCAATCTCGGCCACCGTCCGCGCATCAAGGGCGGCTACTTCCCCGTGCCGCCGGTCGATTCCGCCCAGGACATGCGCTCCGAAATGCTGACCGTGCTCGCCGAGATGGGCGTGCGCGTCGAAAAGCATCACCATGAGGTGGCGGCCGCCCAGCACGAACTCGGCATCAAGTTCGACACGCTGGTGCGCAACGCCGACAAGATGCTGATCTACAAATATGTCGTGCACCAGGTCGCCAACGCCTATGGCAAGACGGCCACCTTCATGCCGAAGCCGGTGTTCGGCGACAACGGCTCGGGCATGCATGTCCACCAGTCGATCTGGAAGGGCGGCAAGCCGACCTTCGCCGGCAATGAATATGCAGGCCTGTCGGAGAGCTGCCTCTATTACATCGGCGGCATCATCAAGCACGCCAAGGCGATCAACGCCTTCACCAACCCGCTCACCAACTCCTACAAGCGGCTGGTGCCGGGCTACGAGGCGCCGGTGCTGCTCGCCTATTCGGCGCGCAACCGTTCAGCCTCCTGCCGCATTCCGTTCGGCTCCTCGCCGAAGTCGAAGCGCGTCGAGGTCCGCTTCCCCGATCCGGGCGCGAACCCCTATCTCGGCTTCGCCGCCATGCTGATGGCGGGCCTCGACGGCATCAAGAACAAGATCCATCCTGGACAGCCGATGGACAAGGATCTCTACGACCTGCCGCCGAAGGAACTGAAGAAGATCCCGACCGTCTGCGGCTCGCTGCGCGAGGCGCTGCAGAACCTCGACAAGGACCGCGGCTTCCTGAAGGCCGGCGGCGTCTTCGACGACGACCAGATCGATGCTTACATCGAGCTCAAGATGGCCGAGGTGATGCGCTTCGAGATGACCCCGCATCCCGTCTAGTACAACATGTATTATTCGTTCTGACTACCGTATTTCTCCTCATCGGTGACAAAAGGAACCCC
>JAFKFE010000250.1 GCA_017308345.1 Alphaproteobacteria bacterium
GTCGCCTCGATTGCGATCACGCCCGAGCGCCAGGAAAAGGTCGACTTCACACACAAATACTACAACACCCCGTCGGCGATCGCCGTGCCGAAGGATTCGCCGCTCAAGGGCGTGACCAAGGAAGACCTCGCCGGCAAGAACATCGGCGTCGCCACCACGACCACGCACTACAACTACGCTTCCAAGACCTACACGGACAGCACCATCAAGGGGTATCCGAGCAGCCCCGAGGAACAGGCTGACCTCGCCAATGGCCGTCTCGACGCGATCGAGGACGATATCGTCGTGCTGCAGCAATGGCTGGATACGCCGGACGGCGCCTGCTGCAAGATCCTCGGCCAGCCTTCGCCGCAGCCGGTCGATATCTTCGGGCCGGGCGCCGGCATTGCCGTGCGCAAGGGCGAGACCGATCTCGTCAACAAGCTGAACGAAGCGATCGACACCATTCGCAAGAACGGAAAATACAAGGAAATCAACGACAAGTACTTCAAGTTCGACGTCTACGGCGCCGAATCCTGATCATTGTGCCAAGGGCGGTGAGGCACTCCTCGCCGCCCCTCTCCTCTTCCGGGATCGCCACGGAGACACGACCCGTCAATGCCGGCCCAAAGCATTTGGACACTTCTCAGCTGGGGACCGGATGGCTGGAGTGACGATATTGCGTCTGGCGTCGTCGTCACGATCCTGCTGGCGCTCGCCACACTGCCGATCGGCCTGGTGATCGGCTTTTTCGTCGCCTTCGCCAAGCAGCATGAAGAACCTTCGCTGCGGCTCGCCGCCAACATCTATACCACGGTCTTTCGCGGCCTGCCGGAACTGGTGACGCTGTTCCTGTTCTTCTTCGGCATGCCGCTGCTGCTGCAATATGTCGTGCGCCTGTTCAATCCGGACGCCACGATTGACGTCAACAGCTTCATCGCCGGCATGATCGTGCTGTCGCTGATCTTCTCCTCTTATGCCAGCGAGGTCTTTCTCTCGGCCTTCCGCGCCATTCCCAAAGGCCAGTATGAAGGCGGCTACGCCGTCGGCCTGGCGAAATGGCAGACGATGCGGCTTATCATCCTGCCGCAGTTGATCCGCATCGCCTTCCCCGGTCTCGAGAACTGCTGGCTGAGCCTGCTCAAGGACACCTCGCTGGTCTCCGTGGTCAATCTCGCCGAGACCCTGCGCCAGTCCGCCGTGGCTGCGCGCGTCACCAAGCATGCCTTCCTCTTCTACAGCGTCGCGGCGCTGATCTTCCTGGCTCTAGCCATCCTGTCCTCGATCGCCAGCGGCTACATCCTGCGTCATCTCGGGCGGAGGGCGCTGCGATGAGCGTCAGCCAGGCTATTGCCGTCGACAAGCCGCCGCCCCAGGCTCGCGGCTGGCCGCGCGCCCGCGTCGTCGGTTACGCGCTGGTCGGCTTCTGGATATTGTTCGGCGCCGGCATCCTCGCCTACCTGGTTTACGCGTGGAACCCCGAGTTCTTCGCCAAGTACGCGCCGGCCTATCTGCAGGGGCTGGGAACCACCTTGGCGCTCGTCGCCATCTCGATGGTGACCGGGGCGATCCTGTCGCTGCCGGTCGCCTATGGCCGCATGTCGAAGAACTGGATCCTGTCCGGGCTCGCCTATTGCTATGTCTACTTCTTCCGCGGCACGCCGCTGCTCGTGCAGACCTATCTTGTCTATTACGGCGTCGGCTCCTTCCGGCCGGAGCTGGAGACGGTCGGATTGTGGTGGTTCTTCCGCGAGGCCTTCTATTGCGGCGTCTTCGCCTTCTCGCTCAACACCGCCGCCTATCAGGCCGAAATCCTGCGCGGCGCCATCGAAAGCGTGCCGCGCGGCCAGTGGGAAGGCGCCGCCTCGCTTGGCCTGCACAAATTGCAGACGCTGCGCAAGGTGATCCTGCCGCAGGCGCTCATCGTCGCGCTGAGGCCCTACGGTAACGAACTCATCCTGATGATCAAGGCTTCCGCGATCGTCGCCATCATCACCGTCTACGACCTGATGGGCAACGCCAAGCTCGCCTACGCGAAATCCTTCGACATCCAGGCCTATATCTGGGTGGCGATCGTCTATCTGGTGATGGTCGAGATCCTGCGCCACGGCGTCGAATGGATCGAGCGCCGGATCACCGTCCACCTGCACCGCTAGACGCGGCATCGCGTCCTTGCCTGCACCAGTCGATGCAGCTCTGCGAGCCTTGACGAATTTTTCGCATGGCCTAGACCTTGCGCCACTGAAATCTCTGTTTTGTTGGAAGGCAGGCTTATGGCATCGGTTGCATTTCTCGGTCTTGGCGTCATGGGCTACCCGATGGCCGGGCACCTCAGGAACAAGGGCGGTCATGACGTCACGGTCTATAACCGCACCAAGGCAAAGGCCGAGCAGTGGGTGGCCCAGCATGGCGGAAAGCTGGCGCTGACGCCGGCCGAAGCGGCCGAGGGCAAGGACTTCGTCTTCTCCTGCGTCGGCAACGACGATGATCTGCGCTCGGTCACGACCGGCGCGAAAGGCGCCTTTGCCACCATGAAGAAGGCTGCCGTTTTCATCGACAACACCACCGCCTCGGCCGAGGTCGCGCGCGAGCTCGACGAAGCCGCGCGCAAGGCCGGCTTCTCCTTCCTCGACGCCCCGGTGTCCGGCGGCCAGGCCGGCGCCGAGAACGGCGTGCTGACCGTCATGGTCGGCGGCGATCAGGCTGCCTTCGACAAGGCGAGACCCGTCATCGACGCCTATGCCCGCATGGTCGGCCTGATGGGCTCGGCCGGCGCCGGCCAGCTGACGAAAATGATCAACCAGATCTGCATCGCAGGCCTTGTCCAGGGACTGGCGGAAGGCATCCATTTCGGCAAGAAGGCAGGCTTGGACATCGAAAAGGTGGTCGAGGTGATCTCCAAGGGGGCAGCGGGCTCCTGGCAGATGGAGAACCGCCACAAGACAATGAATGCCGGCAAATATGATTTCGGCTTCGCGGTCGACTGGATGCGCAAGGATCTCGGCATCTGCCTGGCCGAAGCCAACCGCAACGGCGCCAAACTGCCGGCGACGGCGCTTATCGACCAGTTCTACAAGGATGTGCAGGACATGGGCGGCAAGCGCTGGGACACGTCCTCGCTGCTGGCGCGCCTGGAGCGCTAGGAGTCGCAATGCCCCTGCCCGATCCGAGCTGGAGCGCCGACGACATCGTCGCGCATCTGCGTTCGATCGGCACGGAGGCGAACTTGGCGGGTATGGCGCGCTTCGGCATCAACACCGCGAACGCGCTGGGTATCGGCAATTCCGAATTGCGGCCGCTGGCGCGCAAACTGAAGAGGAACCACGAGCGGTCGCTTCTGCTGTGGGACAGCGGTATTCGCGAAGCGCGGCTGATGGCGGCCTTCACCGGCGAGCCGAAGAAGGTCGACATCGGTCAATGCCGGCGCTGGGCCGCGGATTTCGACAGCTGGGAGATCGTCGACACTGTCGCCGACCTGTTTGCCGAAACGCCGTTCTGGCGTGGACTGATCGACGAGTTCGCCGAAGATGACCGCGAATTCGTCCGCCGCGCCGCCTTTGCCATGCTGGCCTGGAGCACGGTGCATCTCAAGAAGGAGCCCGACGCGACCTTTATCGCCTATCTGCCGCTGATCGAGAGGCACGCGAGCGACCCGCGCAATTTCGTGAAGAAAGCGGTGAATTGGGCGCTGCGGCAGATCGGCAAACGCTCCATGAGCCTGCACGCCCCTGCCCTTGCCCTGGCGGAAAAATTGACGGCATCGCCGGACAAGACGGCACGCTGGATCGGCAAGGACGCTGTCAAGGAACTGACGGATGCCAAGCAACTCGAACGACTCGCCGCCAGAAAAACGTGACCCTGCTTCCATCCGCTTCATCGAGGTGACGCAAGAAACGCGCGGCCGCTTCGAAACTCTCTTCGAGCAGCCCGGCGCGCCGAAATATTGTTGGTGCATGGCCTGGCGCCATTCCGGCCGCGAGCAGAGCGATGAGAAGAAGCGCATGATGATGGCGCTCATCGGTGCCGGCACTCCGGTCGGCATCCTCGCGGAGTTGGACGGTAGACTAGTCGGCTGGTGCTCGGTCGCGCCGCGCGAGACCTACCGAAGGCTTTCGAAGCAGCAGGACGACACCGAAGCCGGCATCTGGTCGATCGTCTGCTTCTATGTGCCGAGGACTTTGCGTGGCGGCGGGCTGGCCTCCGCCCTGCTCGATGCCGCGATCGACCATGCCTTCGCCAGGGGCGCGCGCATCGTCGAGGCCTATCCCGTAGACGAGGCCGCGCCCAGCTATCGCTTCATGGGCTTCCGCGACATGTTTCTCGCGCGAGGCTTCCAAGAGACGGGCACCGCCGGCGCACGCCGGCATGTGATGCGGCTGGACCGTTGAGCCCGGATCGGTCACGACGCTTTTACTCGATTCCGGAGATCGGCTGGCGGAGGATGAAGCGACCATGAGCAAGTGTTTCAGATCATGCGCGACGCTGGCGGCCGCGCTCCTCTTCGCGACAACCCAGGCCGACGCCGCGGCCGACATCGCGCATATCCTCTGGAAGGACCTGCGTCCGGCCACGCAGGCGATCGCCGAGGACGCGAACCTGCCGATGATTGCGGCGAAACTGCCCGACCACGGCGAGACTCTGTCGCTCAACCTGCAGGACAAGACGATACAATTAGCTGGCTATGCATTGCCGGTCGATCGCGACGGCGATCTCGTCTACCAGTTCCTGCTGGTGCCCTGGACCGGCGCCTGCAGCCATATGCCGACGCCGCCGCCGAACCAGATTGTGCTGGTGACGCCGGCGCATCCCTACAGGATGAAAGAAGCATACGAACCGGTCGCGGTCACCGGCGTGCTGAAGCCCGGCATGGAGAAGAGCCAGCTCTTCATCCTCGACGGCGTCTCGATCGTCCAGTCGGGTTACACGGTGCGCAAGGCCGAAGTGGCGAGCGTCGACACCGTGCCGGACACGGTCACGCTGCCGGTCAACTCGCCGTGGAATTTCCTCAACAAGAAGAAGAACTGAGATCGGCCAGCGCGACCAAAATCACGCCGCGTTCGCGCCCGATTCCTTGTCCAGCACCATGTAGTCGAGCGGAATCTCGGTCGTGTACTTGATCTGCTCCATGGCGAAGGACGACGACACGTCGCGAATCTCGATCTTGGCGATCAGCCGCTTGTAGAAGGCGTCGTAAGCGGCGATGTCCGGAACCACCACGCGCAGCAGGTAATCGACGTCGCCGCTCATGCGGTAGAACTCGACCACCTCCGGGAATTCCTGGATGACCTCGGAGAAGCGCCGCAGCCACTCATGGCTGTGCGAATTGGTGCGGATCGACACGAAGACGGTGACGCGCACATTGACCTTCTCGTGGTCGAGGATGGCGACGCGCCGCTTGATGACGCCCTCTTCCTCCAGCTTCTGGATACGCCGCCAGCACGGCGTGGTCGACAGGCCGACTTTCTTGGCCACGTCGGCGACCGCGAGCGTCGCGTCCTCCTGCAGGAGGCGGAGAATTTTTCTGTCGAGGCGATCCATGGGAGGCTCCAGTGGAATAGTTTCCCTATAATCCCTTTTATCGAAGCCTTTAACAAGAAAGAAATTCTGCCGACGACGGCAAAAGCGAGTGATTTCTTGCGGGATGCCTAATCGATGCGATAGCGGATTTCCGACCTCAGGAAGGGCAGCAAATCCATTTCAAACCAGGGATTCTTCTTCAGCCAGCCGGTGTTTCGCCAGGACGGATGCGGCAGCGGCAGCACTTTTGGGCCGGTCGGCGCGTCCCAGATCGCACGCCAGTTTCTCACTGTGTCCGTCAAGGATGCCGCTCGCGTCGTGCCCATATGCCAGGCCTGAGCATAGCCGCCTATGGTCAGGACCAGGTTGATCTGCGGCATCAGCGCCATCAATCGCGCGCGCCAGGCCGGCGCGCATTCGCGGCGCGGCGGCAAGTCACTTCCCTTGGCGTCCTGCCCAGGGAAGCAGAAACCCATGGGAACGATGGCAAATTTTGCGGTGTCGTAGAACTCTTCGCTGCTGACGCCGAGCCAGTTCCTCAGCCGATCGCCCGAGGCGTCGGTGAACGGCATGCCCGACAAATGCACCTTGGTGCCCGGCGCTTGGCCGGCAAGCAGGATACGCGCGGTGGAGGACGGCCGCAGGACCGGCCGTGGTTCATGCGGCAGGGGCCGGCCGAGCGGCTGGTCCACGCAGATACGGCAGGCTCTCACTCTCCTGGTGAGGCGCTCCAGCGTTTCTCTCATATCGGGCGGCGGATTATCCAATTGCCGTCGCTCAAGCCGCGGCACTCGGCCGGCTTGTGAGCGCCGCATACCAGCGCAACACGTTCATGCACTCCTCCGGCACCTTGATGCGGGCCGGCTTCATGAAATCGATGGCGATCATTCCGGTGATATCGGCAACCGAATAGGCATCGCCGGCGGCGAATTCCCGCTCCGCCAGTTCATTGTCGAGCAGGTGCAGGAATTCGATCGCCTTCGGCTTGTTGGCCTCCCCCCATTCCGGGATTTGCGGCACTTCCCACTCCTTCATCGCTGGATGGATATGCCGGAACGCCGCGGCGACACTGGCCAAAAGGTTCAGTTCCATGCGTCGTTGCCACATCTCGACCTTTGCCTTGCCCAGCGCGCCCTTGCCGAACAGCGCGGGCTCGGGATGCAACTCCTCGAAATAGCGGCAAATGGCGATCGATTCGGTGATGACGGTGCCGTCATCGAGCTCGAGAACCGGCAGCCGCCGCAGCGGATTGCGCCCAGCCACCTGCTCGCCGCGATGCTCCATCGCGCCCATGTCCACAGGCACCAGCGGGACCGTCAGCCCCTTCTCCGCGAGGAAGACGCGCACGCGTCGGGGATTGGGCGCACGGCCGCCATCGAACAGCTTCATTCCATCCTCCCGATTTACCGTCCTTCTTGGCCGATCATAGGGCGCGGCTCCGCCCTTCACCAGAAACGAAAAAATTCGCGCACCGCGTCACCGAACGAGGCCAGCGTGCCATGCTTTCGCTCGACCGGCGCGTCGTGATGGCTGTCGCGCCAGTCCTGCGGCTCTTCGAAGCTGCCCGCCCAGATGCCGGCCTTGGCCGCCCTCGCCATGGCTTCCTCGGTCTCGAAAT
>JAFKFE010000251.1 GCA_017308345.1 Alphaproteobacteria bacterium
GATCAAGGCCCGGCTCCGCCAATACAGGGAGCTGCAGAACGCATGAGCTACTCCAAGGACCTGTCGCGCCGACTGCGTAAGAAACTACCGATGGTCGACTACGGGGCCATTGAGGCCCGGGTAGTCGCCCACGAGATGCCCAACTTCACCATGGTCGTGCCGCCACATCCGGACAAATACCCGAAGCACCCGGGCCACAAAGGCTCGGTCTTCGGCGGGATTTGCAACCGGACGGCCTGTAGCCAGCGGCACGCCGTCTTCTACAACCGCGGCACCAATGGCTACTACTGCGCCGACGACGCGATCGCGATCAATCGCTACTCCGGCGCCCATCCTCTCTGCATCCGGGTCGACCACGACCTGACGCACGACGAGATGAACGCCCACACCCGCACCATGTACGAGGAGATGCGCCGTGACCGAGTGGCTGGCTGACGAAATCGAGGCCGCCCAGGCCGAGGGCTGGGACATCTTCGAGGCCGAGGGCTCGATCTCCAATGAGAACGGCGATCGCCCCTTCCAGCTGCAGGCCCTGGACGACAGCGACATCTTCACCGGCCACAACCGCGACGTCGATGCCTGGCGCCACGTCTACACCAAGGCCCAGGCCGGCTCGCCGCTCCACCAACAAGCGCTGGACTTCCTGCGCGAGCACAGCCCGGCCGAGTACGAGGCCATCGTCAAGGAGGCAGCATGAACCTCAAGCAACGCCTGAAGGCCGCCTGGACGGCCTTCCTCCACGCCCAGACGGTGCCGTACTTCGCCGTGATCTACGACAGCTACGAGGGGCTCGACGCCTCGATCGAGGGACCGCGCGAGGAATATTACGAGCGCTTCGGCTCGCCTGCCGAGGCCAACCGGTTCTTCCGTGAGGCATTCCCACAGGGCAGCAGCGTCATCGAACCAGACACCGAGCGCTTGGTCATGGTGCTTGGCCCGATCGACGGGTACCGCTGATGGGCCTCGGTCACTGGAACGGCAAACGACATCAGCCGATCACCCCCTTTGAAGGCAGCTGGGCGCACCAGCAGGCCTCTAACAGGGGTGCAAGTGCAGCAGCACGCGGCATTCCCTACGACCAGAACCCCTTCCAGCGCGGAACCGACCAACACCTGGCCTGGAGCCAGGCGCACAACGGCTTCCGCGCCAACATCGCCCTCAAGGAGACGACATGACCGACCAACCCATCGCCCACACCAAGGACGGGCGCCCGCTCTTCGACAACACCCCAACCGTGGTCGTCATGCTGGTCCGTGACTCGGCCTGCCTGCTGGTGATCCGCCGCGCCAACGAGCCCGGCCGCGGGAAGCTCGCGCTGCCCGGCGGCTACCACATGCGGGGCGAGATCTGGCAGCAGGCCGGCGCCCGTGAGGTGGCCGAGGAGACGGGCTACGTCCTCGAAAAGCCTTACCTCATCCAACAGGTCGGCGACACCGTCACCGACGAGTACGGCAACAACCTGATCTTCGGCTTCTACAACGGGCCGTATCGCTTCGACCCTGCTGCCAAGCAGGACGGCGAGACGATGGAATGCTCGTGGATGCCGTGGATCGGCTTCCCCGACGACTGGGCCTTCCCGCGCCACTGGCTCGCGGCCAAGACGGAGCTGGAGAATTGACCAGCCCCGCGCGCTACTACTGCCTGGCCGTGTACGGCTACCAGAAGTGCTGCCCGGTCCACCTCGACCCCTACACCAAGGAGAACGTCGAGCGCGCCAAGCGCTGGCAGCAGATCGGCCCCGGCGGCCAGGACAACTACCACGTCGTGACGGCGCACCCGACCGAGCGTGGGACCTTCGTGTCGGTCGAGACCGGCGCGCACTTCAAGGCCAGCCAGATGGCCTTCACGAAGGAGGCGTGGGAACGCTTCCTCGACCGCACCTGGCCTAAGCCGGCAGAATGACCCGGGCGCCGTGTCGTAGCTTCACGATGCGGCCTTCCTGCCCACGCACCGCCTCCTCGTAGGCGGCGGTCGCCACGCGGATATTCCGCGCCACCGCCAGCGTCTCATGCACCCGCAGGTTGTCGTCGCTCCACAATTCAACGTGGAACGCGAACTCTTCGATCGTGGGCGGGCTGATGCGCATGGAATTAATTCCTACACCGTGAACGGATGGAGAACAAGGTGAAATCGTTCACCCTCGACGGCAAACGCTACAAGGTCCACCCCAAGGTGCCGGTCGCCGACATCCGCTGGCTGATCGGCCGGCAGCATGTCGGCGACGAGGACGACAAGATCAAGGCTCTGATCTCCCAGCGCACCGGCTCCTGGCCCAGGGCCGCGCGTGACTCGGCGCAGATGCTCGCCGTCTGGTTCCACCGCAAGAACCAGCAGCTCGTCACGGATCTGCGTCTGTGACCCGCGCCCAGGCCGAGGCCGTGGTCAAGGCCCTGAACGACCACCTCAACACCCAGGCAGCGGCGGCCTACTCGAAGGACGACCGTGGTCGACAGACCCAGGCGCGAGACGCCTACGAGAAATTAATCGAGGAGCTACAAAAGCTATGAGTTTCAAGCACTTATACCAGCGCTGCAAGCCCGTGACCGACAAGAACATCGGCAAGAACCTGCTCAAGGGCGGGAAGAAGGACTACCGCGGCGTCACCGGCGCCAAGGAGGCGGCCCGCGCCGAGAAGCGCCGGGCCGCCCAGACCTAGTCATCATCCAGGCGGGGCAACAGCATCCCCGCCTCCTTGGCTGCAGCCTCGAAGGCCTTGCTCACATCATTGGGTTCGACCTTGCCTTCGATCCCGGCCACACACGCCTCGACGGCCTTCCGCCATTTCGGGCCCCGCTTCTCCCACTCGAGAAGATGCTCCGCAGCGACCTGCACCGAGGACACCATGTAGCGCATCCCCGGCTGCTTGGTCCGGACTGGCACCTTTGGAGAAAACCACCTCATGAAAGTCCTCATCACAGGAGCCCCGCTCGAAAGCCTGGGGTGGCAACGCGAGCTGGGCAAAGTTCGAATTGTTTTCCGACCTAACACGAGTCGGCAAGACCAATTCGAGTTTCTGGACCAGTTGGAGCGCAGCTGTGACAGCATGCGCACACAACTGCGGAAGGAGTGTCTGGCGTGACCCAGCATACCTTCACCCGGGTGATAGTCCGAGACGGGGCTATCATCAGCCGGGAAGCAAAGTCCCTGTCCGACGAAGAGTTGTACGAGAGGACAAACCATATTGGCCGCAGTTCGTTCCTCGAACTGCTAAATAAGTGGAACCGCACGGGACTGCTAGGCATCCCGAACGGCGGCCCGGTCTACGTCTACATCGCCTCATGATGCTCCGCGCCATCTGGAGCAAGCGCTACGGTCACTGGGTCCTCTGCCACGATCAGCCCTGCGAGAAGGGCGAGAGCAACGTCGTGGCCCGTCTCTACGACTGCGACGGGCCGGCGATCGCCGAGCGCTTCAACATCCACCCTCATCCCCACCGCTACCTGGCCCTCATGAAGGAGGTCTTCGAACTTTGACCCAACGCTACAAGGCCAAGCTTCTCGTCATGAAGCTGTCGGAGCGCACCGTCGCCAATGGTTGCACCGAGGCGGAAGAGCGCGCCGCCGCGACCAAAATCCAGCAGCTCATGAAGACCCACAAACTGAGGTTCCGCCGGCAGCGCCGCTGGAGCCTCCTCAACCTGTTCGCTCACGCATAACTGGAGCACCGCATGCCAAATCCTAAGACCCGCGACATCGTCGCCGAACTGATCCGCCTCTACGAGGGTGGCTACAACGACGCCACGCTCAGCAGCACCCTCAAGGGCTACATCGAGCACAAGGACAAGGCGCTCCGCGCCGCCGAGCGCTTCATCCGTGGCTTCGAGGACTGCGAGATGCAGGAAGGCATCCCGGCTCTGCTGCAGGAGATCCGCAATGCAACAGCCGCATAGCCCGGTCGACGACCTGGAGCTGAGCGTGCGCACCGGAAACGTGCTGCGCCGCTACGGCATCACCACCATCGACCGCTTCCTGCAGCTGACCAAGCCCGAGGTCATGTTCTTCCGGCACGCCGGCGCCAAGACCTGGCGCGAGATCCAGGAGGTGCAGATCAACCTCCGGCGCAACGAGCGCCGTCAGTCACTCCCCGGCCGCGCCGCCGTGCTGTTGCGCGACCTGAACGAGCTCGGCCCAGAGCTGGCCCAGGCCGGCTTCTTCATCCGCCCCGACAACCGCGGCCGACTCCGGCTCGGCCGCTGGGCAATCCGCGAAGATTTCGACGAGGAGAATTGAAATGGCATTCCCCAGCTACATGCGCGCCGCCGAAGTCAAGATCGTCGGCAAGCTGATCAAGAAGGCTCTCGGCCTGGGCTACGTCGTCTCCGTCTACGACGGCGAGGACTGGGCGATCGTCCGGTCGAGCGACTATGAGGCGATCACCGCCGAGATCGCGGCCACCGACGAGACCCAGCTCATGTTCCGACGCGGCGAGGACCGCGTGAAGGTCGGCTGGATGCTGCTCGTCCACGGCAACGATGAGGACGTGATCTCCGACCACTCCGACAACGAGGCAATGAACAGCCTCGTGGAGCTGGAGGCGGCATGAACGTCTATCGTGTCGACGTCCTGATCTGCGGGACCGCCTACATCAAGGCTTCCTCCAAGGAGGTGGCCCAGCTGATCCTCGACGGCCATCGCGTCACCGAGGCCCACGAGCATGTCTCGGAGCATCGGCTCGATGACCCGAAGCTACCCGAGTTCAGCCTGTCGCCGGCCATGACGCTCTATGGCCGCTTCTCCGCCGAGAGCGAGATCGAGGAGGCCGCCTGATGGAGCTCACCAGCGAGCACACCACCATCACCGTCTCGGTCAAGAAGGACGTCGAGAAGATCACGCTCACCCTGGCACCCGAGGAGGTGCAGAGCGCGATCATCGCTTGGCTGCACGACAATCAACCCGACCTCATCAACCCCGACCCAGTCCAGATGGACATCACCCCGATGATCAGGGGCTACGGCGACTGGGAATACGAGGGGCACGAGGTCGTCGTCTTCAGGGAGATCTCATGACCATCCGCCAGCTCACCGACAGCGACCTCCAGTCGCTGGCCAACATCTGCGAAACCGCCGCCGACAAGTTCAAGGCCAACGCGGCCGATCTGCGCGAATGGCGGCACCCACACCTCGCCGAGCAGTTCGAGCGCCAGGAGAAGGAGGCGCGCGAGTTCTCGTCCATCTTCATGAACGCCGAGCCCTTGGAGGTCTCCTATGAAAGCGCCTGACGGAGCGGAAATCGTCGCCACCGTCGAAGACATCCTCGGCAGCACCTGTGGCATCGTCTGGGACGAGGACGGCTCCTACGACTTCGACGGCTCCGGCACCGAGGTCAACTGGGACGGCTCCACGACCCGTGAGATCGCCGGTCAGACCGTGTTCCAGGACGAGAACGGCAAGGAATGGCTGGAGAGCCAGCTGATCCCTGACAAGGCCAGGGCGCGCAAGAACATCAAGCCCTGGTTCCACGACCGCAAGCTCCGCCGGATTGAGATCGTCAACACGGTCGAGAAGCTGATGGAGCGCACCACTGGCAAGAAGCTGAAGGTAGCCGAGTGCGAGTTCCTGACCCGCGCCGTCACCCTGCTGCTCGACCGCTCGGAGCCCGAGCAGTGATGCTGAAGCCAGCCACCGCCCACGACGCCCTGGATGTGCTCCGTGCCCTGGAGCACCTCCGGGAGGCCCGCAGGCTGCTCAAGCGCTGCGGTGCCACCAAGGCCACGCAGAAGGTCCGACGCGCGCTGAAATCCGCCGAGGGCGCCGAGCGCCACATCCAACACCGAAGGAACCGTTCATGAAAGCCGACCTGATCTACATCGAAGCCGAGCACGACGAGGTGCCAGGCATTGTCCGCGAACTCGCCGCGGACGAGATCAGTGCCACCAAGATCACCAACGATCTCCTCGAGCGCGGCGGCCGGGTCTACCGGCAGAGCATGTCGGTCAACATCCCGCTCGCCTACACCCACCTCGAGATGGAGGCGGCGCTGTGCGTTTGGGAGTGGCTGAACGAGATCACCGTCGTGCCAAAGCGGCGCGCGGAGGCTGACCCCGTCTGGCTGAAATACCGCGAGCTCGTCGGCTCAGTCGAGCTGCGCCACTACAGCATTGACGTCGCCAAGTACGTGCTGCCCGTCTACGACCTCCTTCCGGAGTGGTTCCGCGCGATCGGCTCCTATGACTGGGAGATCATCCCGGCGATCGTCGGCGAGATCACCCCCGGCGAAGCCTTCCCCGATGCCAAGAAGGCCAGGGATGCCGTCCTCACAACGGACTGGGCGAAGCAAGAGTACCTGCGCCAGTTCGAGTGGAACCTGCACCGCCACTATGGCCTCGCCGATCTGGAGGATGCAGGGCTGTCTAAGGAGGACTGGCTTGCGACTTGGTTCAATCCGGACGTCGATCCCGAGGACCAGGTCAAGATCTACGCCGAGAAGCACGATCTGGAGAAGGTGCGATGATGCACGTCAAGCTGAACATGCAGGACTGGAAGGTCGCCGAGAACGGCGCCGACGAGAACACCGACCGCCGTGAGTGGGTCGTCAACATCAAGGCGGAGCCTTCCAGGATCAACGTCGAGGCCGAGTGCCCCGACAAGACTAAGCGCGAGATCTGGATCGAGATCAACGACGGCGACCTTGTCGTTCATGGCTACGATCCTGACCACGACGAGCCGGTTAATCTGCGCATCAGCAAGACCGGTATCAAGGTCGACGCCGACGACCGGCCAGGAGGCTTGGGATGACACAATTCAACGTGCGCTTTGAGGCCTCGGCCGCGATCGGCATCGAGATCACCATCAACGCGGAAGATGAATATGAGGCCCAGCACATCGCCCAGGGCATGCTCGACCGCGGCGAGCTCATGCTCACCGATGTCGTCAGCAACCTCATCAACCCCGACCCAGCTGCAGTAGCCGGCTATGCTGAAGGCTCGGGCAAGCCCTTCAGCCACATGGTTGTGGAAGAAGACGAGAACGGCTTCGAGATCGTCGATGTCGAGGAAAAGGAAGGCCAGGGATGATCGTCTACAACGTCGACCGCGCCTTCTTCCCGATGAAGAATGACGCTGACGCCCATCGGCGTCAGCTCGGCCTGAAGCCGGCCGCGCTCGCAAC
>JAFKFE010000252.1 GCA_017308345.1 Alphaproteobacteria bacterium
ATCGCTTTCAAGAAGCGCCGCCGCCAGAATTCGCGCCGCAAGATCGGCCACCGCCAGCTTCTGACCACCGTCAGGATCTCCGAGATCCTGCTGGGTGGCGCCAAGCCGTCGAAGAAGGCCGCCGCGAAGCCGGAAGCCAAGGCTGAAGTCGCCGCCGAGGCCGCTCCGAAGGAAGCCAAGGCCAAGAAGGAAGCCAAGACCGAGGCTGCAGCCGGCGAAGAGGCCAAGGCCGCGCCGCTGTTCAAGGCGCCGAAGGGCGAGCCGGACGACCTGACCGTGATCAAGGGCATCGGCCCGGTCGCGGCGAAGGACCTTGCCGAGCAGGGCATCATCACCTTCGCGCAGCTCGCCAAGCTCAGCGACAAGGACGTCGCCAAGATCGACGAGCACATGCCGTTCAGCGCCGACCAGATCAAGGACTGGCGCGAGCAGGCCAAGGAACTGGCGAAGAAGTAGTTTTTCCGGCGACGATCGTCGCCGGTGCAGACTTGAAACGGAACGCGAACGCGTTCATAAGACCATTCAAGCGCCCCAGGGCGCATCGGAGTTAGTCAAATGGCACACAAGAAAGCTGGCGGTTCGTCGCGCAACGGGCGCGATTCGCACTCCAAGCGTCTCGGCGTCAAGAAGTTCGGCGGCGAAGCCGTCGTTGCCGGCAACATCATCATTCGCCAGCGCGGCACGCAATGGCATCCGGGCACCAATGTTGGCATGGGCACGGACCATACCCTTTTTGCGCTCGAGGCCGGCGCAGTCACCTTCAACAAAAAAGCCAACGGCCGAACCTACGTATCGGTGAACCCGATTACCAAAGCAGCGGAGTAGCCGGTTCCGCACCATAACACCGGCGCCCATCTCGGGAACCGGTGTCTGGCCAGGCCAGGAAAAGGATCAGGAGAGATGGGCTTGCCCTCTCTCCTTTTTCATTTTCTTGCCCTGGAGGACTAAAATGGTTGCCGAAGCGGAAGATACCGAAGACGAAAGTTACGCGATCGATTGCCCGGTGCTCGCCACCGAGCGGCTGGTCATGCGCGCCCCGCGCGACAGCGACCTTGAGCAACTCGTCACGCTTGCCGACAACCGGCATGTCGCCGAAATGCTCGCCCGCATGCCGCATCCCTATGGCGAAGCCGAGGGCCGCACCTTCCTGGCCATGGCGGCGTCGCGCCGCGCCGGCATCGTCTATGCGCTGACGCTCAAGGACAGCGGCACTTTCGTCGGCTGCGCCGGCTTGAACACCACCGATCGCGGGCTGGAACTGGGCTACTGGATCGGCGAGCCCTACTGGAAGCGCGGCTATGCCACCGAGGCGGCGCACGCCCTGGTCGACCTCGCCTTCCAGAGGACCTCGATCCAGGTGCTGCACGCCTCGACCAGGGTGATCAATCCGGCCTCGCGCCGCGTCATCCACAAATGCGGCTTCCAGTATGCCGGCCAGGGCATGCTGAACTCGATCGTCGCCGGCCAGGTGCCGGTCGAGCGCTATCGGCTGGATCGCAAGACGTGGACCAGTCTGCGCAACTGGGTGCATTTCTGAGGTGTGCCGATATTCAGGTGAGACCGGCCTGCAAACACTGGTTTTCTGCGCTTCCGGTGCTCACGTACTTCAGTACGCTCCGCTCCGGCCTTCGCCGACCGAAGCCCTCACAGGCGTCTCCGCTCCATGAAGGCTACGGCCGGCGTAGGCCGGTTCTCGAAAACCAATGTTTTCGGCTCGGTCTGACCTGAATCTCAACACACCTCGGCGCCGCGCCTTGGATCGAGCTCAAAAAAGTAGCTCAACCGAGCTCAGCCCAGAGCGGCAGGTGGTCGGAGCCGACGGCGTCACGGTCCGACCACAGGCGCTTCAGCGACTTGGCGAGCGAGGCGCTGGTGAAGATGTAGTCGATGCATTTGTGGCGGCTTTGGTCTTCAGGCCGCTCGGGATCGACCCAGGTGACCAGCCCGGCGACGGCAAGACGCTGGGCGACATCGACGGCGAGGTCGGCGGTCAACGGCATGCCGAACTCATGGTCGGGGCGGCCGGCAAGCTCGACATATTCTGGGGAGCCCGGCAGCATGTTGAAATCGCCCATGACGATGAAGGCTTCCGGGTAGGGCAGGTCCGGCAGGCCGATCTCGGGAATGCCCGACAGGCCGCCGCCTTCCAGCGCGTAGTTCAAAAGGCGCTGGCGCAGGAAGCGGATCTGGCCCTGGCGCTCGACCGGGCTGCGGTGGTCGAGATGGGTGGAATAGAAGCGGATGAAGCCGAGCGGCGTCTCGATCAGCGCCTCCAGCGCGCCGCGCTGGAAGTTCATGGTCTCGAGGCTGCGGCTGCGTGGCAGAAGGAGATTGCGCGACAGATGGATGGGCGTCTTCGACAGCACCATGTTGCCGAGCTGGAAGGAGGTCGAGATGGCGCGGCCGTTCTCCAGGCGCGAGCCAATATTGACCTCGAAATTGCTGCCATAGGCGGCAAAATAATCGGGCAGCGCTTCGCAGAGTTCCGCCACCATGTCGCGGCCGCCGTTGCGCGGGTTGTTGCGGGTCACTTCCTGCAGCGCGATCACATCGGCGCCGCGCACCGCGTCGGCGATGCGGCCGGCATCGTATTTGCCGTCGAGGCCGATGCCGTATTGGATGTTATAGGTGACGATCTTCATTCCGCGCCCCTCCGTCCCCGCGACAGTGCTACCGCTTTCCCGGCTAAAGGGCATCCGGCGCTTTAGTCGCAAATCTCCCTCGCCCTGGGCCCCACCTTGGTTTAAGGCATGCCTTAGAGCAATCGCTCATGGACATCAGCAGAAACTCGAAACGACGATGAAATTCCTCGACCAAGCCAAGGTTTATATCCGTTCCGGCGACGGCGGCGCCGGCTCGATGTCGTTCCGCCGCGAGAAATTCATCGAGTTCGGCGGCCCGGATGGCGGCGACGGCGGCCGCGGCGGCGATGTCTGGGCGGAAGCGGTCGACGGGCTGAACACGCTGATCGACTATCGCTACCAGCAGCATTTCAAGGCCAAGACCGGCATGCACGGCATGGGCCGCAACATGACCGGCGCCAAGGGCGCCGACGTGACGCTGAAAGTGCCGGCCGGCACCCAGATCTTCGCCGAGGACAATGAAACGCTGATCTGCGACCTGACCGTGGTCGGCCAGCGCTTCCTGCTCGCCAAGGGCGGCAATGGCGGCTTCGGCAACCAGCATTTCAAGACCTCGACCAACCAGGCGCCGCGGCGCGCCAATCCAGGCCTGCCGGGCGAGGAACTGACCATTTGGCTCCGGCTCAAGCTGATCGCCGACGCCGGCCTGGTCGGATTGCCCAATGCCGGCAAGTCGACCTTCCTTGCCGCCGTCACCGCGGCCAAGCCGAAGATCGCCGACTATCCGTTCACCACGCTCTATCCCGGCCGCGGCGTCGCCCGTATCGACGGCCGCGAATTCGTGCTTGCCGACATTCCCGGCCTGATCGAGGGCGCGCATGAGGGGGTAGGCATCGGCGACCGGTTTCTCGGCCATGTCGAGCGCACGCGCGTGCTGCTGCACCTGGTCTCGGCGCAGGAGGAAAGCCCGGGCAAGGCATACAAGACGGTGCGCGCCGAGCTCGAAGCCTATGGCCATGGTCTGGCGGAGAAAGCCGAGATCGTCGCGCTCAGCCAGGTCGATATCCTGGACGCGGACGCCCGCAAGAAGAAGGCGGCCTCGCTGAAACGCGCCGCCGGCCGCGCGCCCATGCTTTTGTCGGCCGTCACCGGCGAAGGCGTCGAGGCCGTGCTGCGGGCGCTGATGGCGGTGGTGGCTGAAGCCCGCGACGCCGTGCCGGCTCCCGTCGAGGCGCGCTGGCAGCCATGAGCATGAAATCGCTGAAATCATACCGGCGCATCACCGTGAAGATCGGCTCGGCGCTGCTCGTCGACCGCGCGGCAGGCCTGAAGCGCGACTGGCTGACCTCGCTTGCGGACGACATCGCGGCGCTTGCCCATGCCGGCGCCGAAGTGCTCGTCGTCTCGTCCGGCGCCATCGCGCTCGGCCGCACCATTCTCGGCCTTGGCAAGCGCGCGCTGAAGCTCGAGGAGAGCCAGGCCGCCGCCGCCGTAGGCCAGATCGCGCTTGCCGGCGCCTGGTCGGACGCGCTCGGCAAGGATGGTTTGAAGTCGGGCCAGATCCTGCTCACTCTCGGCGACACCGAGGAGCGCCGCCGCTATCTCAACGCGCGCGCGACGATCTCAACGCTGCTCAAGATGAAGGCGGTGCCGGTCATCAACGAGAACGACACGGTGGCGACGTCGGAAATCCGCTATGGCGACAATGACCGGCTGGCGGCGCGGGTGGCGACGATGATGGGCGCCGATCTGCTGGTGCTGCTCTCGGATATCGACGGGCTCTACACGGCGCCGCCGGCCAAGGATCCGGGAGCAAAATTCATCCCGGTGGTCGACCGCATCACGCCCGACATCGAGGCGATGGCGGGGGCGGCGGCGTCGGAGCTGTCGCGCGGCGGCATGCGCACCAAGCTCGACGCCGGCAAGATCGCCAACGCCGCCGGCACCGCCATGATCATTACGTCGGGCACCAGGCTTTCGCCGCTGATGGCGATCGAGCGCGGCGAGCGCGCGACCTTCTTCAAGCCGAGCGCCAACCCGGTGAAAGGCTACAAGACCTGGATCGCCGGGCAGCTCGAGCCGGCGGGACGGCTGACCGTCGATGCCGGCGCCATAGGGGCATTGAAGTCCGGCAAGTCGCTGCTGCCGGCCGGGGTAAAACTGGTCAGCGGCAATTTCGCGCGCGGCGACACAGTGGCGATCCTGTCGCCGGAGGGGCGCGAGATCGCGCGCGGGCTGGTTGCCTACGATGCCGCCGATGCCGTAAGGATCGCGGGCTTGAAGACGGCCGAGATCGAAAATGTGCTCGGCTACGAGGCGCGCTCGGCGATGATCCATCGCGACGACCTTGTGGTGAGCGTCGGCGGCGATCAAGTATTGGCCGACGACTAGAACATCGGCCGACGGCCAAGCGGAGGGATGAAACATGCTGAAGCTGCATGAAAAATCAGGCGAAGACACCGTGGCGCTGATGGCCGATATCGGCCGCCGCGCCCGCGCCGCCGCGCGACCGTTGGCCGTCGCTTCCACCAAGGCCCAGAACGACGCGCTCGCCGCCATGGCCGACGCCATCCTGCGCAACGAGCAGGCCATCCTCGACGCCAACGCCATCGACATGTCGAATGGCGAGGAGGCCGGGCTGTCCGGTTCCTTCATGGACCGGCTTAAGCTGACGCCGTCGCGCATCAAGGCGATGGCCGACGGTATCCGCGAGATCGCCGCGCTCAAGGATCCGGTCGGCGACCTCATCGCCGAATGGGACCGGCCGAACGGGCTGCATATCGAGCGCGTGCGCACGCCGCTCGGCGTCATCGGCGTCATCTATGAGAGCCGGCCGAACGTGACGGCGGATGCCGGCGCGCTTTGCCTCAAGGCCGGCAATCCGGTGATCTTGCGCGGCGGTTCGGATTCGATCAACTCGTCATCGGCGATCCATGCCTGCATGGTCGAGGGGCTGAAGGCAGCCGGCCTGCCGCAGGATGCCATCCAGCTGGTGCCGACCACCGACCGCGCCGCCGTCGGCGAGATGCTGAAAGGGCTTTCCGGCAATCTCGACGTCATCATCCCGCGCGGCGGCAAAAGCCTGGTCGGGCGCGTGCAGAACGAGGCCCGTGTGCCGGTCTTCGCGCATCTCGAAGGCATCTGCCATCTCTATATCGACCGCTCGGCCAAGCTCGACATGGCGGTGAAGATCGCGGTCAACGCCAAGATGCGGCGCACCGGCGTCTGTGGCGCCGCCGAGACCTTGCTGGTCGATCGAGCGGTGGCCGCCACGCATCTGGTGCCGATCCTGGAAGCGTTGCGCGCCGCCGGCTGCGAGATCCATGCCGACGCCGAGGTGATGAAAGTTTTCGCCGACGCCAGCCCGGCGACCGACGCCGACTGGGTGACGGAATATCTCGACGCCATCATCGCGGTGAAGCTGGTCGACGGCGTCGCCGGCGCGATCGAGCATATCGAGACCTTCTCCTCGCACCACACCGAGGCGATCATCGCCGAGGACGCGCGGGCGGTCGAAAGATTCTTCAACGAGATCGACTCGGCGATCCTCCTGCACAATGCCTCGACGCAGTTCGCCGATGGCGGCGAGTTCGGCATGGGCGCCGAAATCGGCATCGCCACCGGCAAGATGCACGCGCGCGGGCCGGTCGGCGTCGAGCAACTCACCTCGTTCAAGTACCGCGTGCGCGGATCGGGACAGGTGAGGCCTTGACCTTTTTCGCCCGGAAGGCCTGAGGGAGGCCAAGGCGAATGCTTTCGCAAGCCGAGCAGCCTGTCCCGGCCCGCTACTTTCGAATGCCGCACGCCGCCAAGGGCTTGACCGTGGGGCTGTTCGGCGGCTCGTTCAATCCGCCGCATGCCGGCCATGCGCTGGTCGCCGAGATAGCGCTCCGGCGTCTGGCGCTCGACCAGCTGTGGTGGATGGTGACGCCCGGCAATCCGCTGAAAAGCGCGCGCGAACTGGCGCCGCTCGCCGAGCGCATCGAGCTTTCCGAAAGGATCGCCAGGAATCCCAGGATCAAGGTGACCGCTTTCGAGGCGGCGCATCATGTGCGCTACACCGCCGACACGCTGGCGCTGGTCAAGGCGCGCAATCCGGGCGTCGATTTCGTCTGGATCATGGGCGCGGACAGCTTGCGCGACTTCCACCGCTGGCAGCGCTGGCGCGAGATCGTGCTGACTTTCCCGATCGCGGTCATCGATCGCCCGGGCGCCACGCTCTCCTTCCTGTCCTCGGTGGTCGCCAAGACCTTCGACTACGCCCGTATCGACGAGGGCGACGCGCCGCTGCTTGCCCGCATGCAGGCGCCGGCCTGGACCTTCATCCACGGGCCGCGCTCGTCGCTGTCGTCCACCGCGATCCGCAAGGCGGCGAAAGGGTGATCGATCCGAAGCTGCCCGCCGTTCATGCTTTCTGGATCGGCGGGCCGCTGGGACCGATGCATGCCGCCTGCCTCAAGTCGTTCGTCCGCATTGGCCACCGTACGGTGCTGCATGCCTATGACGAT